>CAYNOM010000243.1:0-8488 GCA_964398415.1 uncultured Polyangiales bacterium
CCCTGTTGGACGCACCGACAGCCGACTCCGCACGCCCCGTCGGCACGCTCGGAGATGACGTTACCCCCAGGAGATCGAGCCCAAGCCTCAGAAGAAGGTCCATGGGAATTTCCCGCCGTCGGTCGAGCTCGCCATCGCGGGTCGAGCAGTGACCGAACCTTTTCAGAACCCCATGGTAAGGGTCTGGGTCACCCCACCAAAATCCGAGCGCGGCGCGCTTTCGTCGTCACGCGATAGGGCGATGCCCACCGCTGCGCCTGCCCCGACTGCGGCCACGGCCACGCCGATCCCCACCCAGAACCACGTCGAGCGGCGCTTGCGATCGTCATGCGCAGACGTTGTCGCCGACTGAGACCGGAGGGATTCCTCCAGCGCCTGTTCGCGGGCCTCGCGACGTGCCAGCTCCTGGTCCTTCGCCCGCAGCGCGAGCGCCTGCCTGATGGCGTCTGCGCGCGCTCTCGCTTCGGAAAGATATGGCGAGTCCCCACCCATGCTTACGAACGCGTCATAGTGCTCGAGGGCAGCCTCGTCGTGGCGCAAGCGGTCGTGAGCTATCGCGATGTTGTAATGGAGGGTGGGCCGGCCGCTGAGCTCGAAAGCCCGCTCGAAGTGAGCGAGGGCATCGAGATAGCGCGCCTCACCGTACGCTCTGGAGCCTTTTTGGAACTCGTCTTTTCCCAGCCGATCTCGCTCTTCGGCACTCAGCTGCGCGTCGCGACTCTCCGCGGCCTGCGCGGACACGTCCGCTGCACCCCAGGCCATCGCCAACACGATCACGACGCGAGCCAACCATCGACCGCAGTAGAAGCGCACCCCGGCTAGACCTCGCACCAAGGATGTCGTCATGGCGTCACCCCCCACTAACGCACGAGGCGATCCAGATGGTCGGATTGCACGTGAAGCAGCCACCCGAAACCTTTTGGCCCGAGGTATGGCAGGTCTTGTCGGCCGACCAATAACAGTAGTTCTCCTTCGTGATGTGCGTGCAGCCCTCTGCGGCCTCCGTACACGTGCCGAGGCGGCACGTGGAATTTTCGGTGGTGGGACAGGTGACCATGCTTCCGCCACCGCACTCCCCGGCAGTGCACTTCTCGCCCGTCTTGCAGTGCAATTTGTCGCACGCGGTGTTGTCGGGAAGGTGTAGGGGGTCGCACGCTCCATTCCCATCGCACTCGTCGGGCTGTGTGCACATCGTGGAGAGCCTATCCCCACAGGCCGTCCCCTTGGCCACCAAGTTTTGCTGACAAACCCCAGAGTTATTGCAGGTGTCCGCTTTGTTGCACTCGTTGTCGGTGCCATCGCCGCAAGGCGTCCCGGCGGCCTGATTGCCGGTTTCCACGCAGGTCTTACCCTCCGCCGTGCACTCGATCGCGTAGACCTTGCATGGGTTTTCATCCAGAGGCGTGCACGCGACGCCGCAGCCCGCCTCCGCGCATTGTCCCTGGTCGTCGCAGATGCCCGTGCACAGCGGCCCGCCGTCGCATCCCGAAAGCGAGCACAGTGTGCCCGTGGGCCGAACACCGTCAGCGATGCACACCGGTGCCGCTCCCGAACAATCCCAGTGGCCTACCCTGCACTCCTCACCCGGCGGATCGCACTCTTCCGACGGACACGACTTGCCGGCATCGACAGCGGCATCGTGCCCAGCATCGAGGGATGCGTCGTTGGACGCATCCCTCGCCCCACCATCGACGGCGGCGTCCTTGGACCCAGCGTCACGCTCCATCCCGGGGCGCGGCAGTTTGGTGGGTTCGACGAAAGGGATCGACTCGCACGCTCCGAGCACGCACGCCTCACTGAGGCTGCACTCGGTGTTGAGGCAACTGCCGCCGGGCAGGTGAATGCGCAACACGCGCGTTTGTGATGAGACGTAGCCGGAGCTGGCCCCAGACTGAGAGATCACCGTCTTTTTATCTGCATCGAGCGCTCGTGCAGTCACGCGATAGATGCGCGTCGCATCGCCGCCGCGCGGCTCGAGCACGTGCTGAAGGGGCCAACGCGACAGATCCACGGGCGCCGGCACCGTGAACTCTTTGACCTTTTCGAAGGCATCCTCGTCGGCTCCCCGCGCTGCGACCACGAGCTGCACGGTCTTGGCGCTCGCGATGACGTCGCCGTCCGCGTTGATCTGAACGAGGATGCGCGTGGATGACTCCTTCCCACAAGCGATGAGAAGAAAGCCGCTCGCAAACAACAGCAGGAAGCGACCCGCGAGACTGCGGCGTGCGGCGCGCTTCATCCAGCCGTCTCCCTTCAGTGCCGAGGTCATCATACTCCGCCGTTCACGATCCCTAACTTCGAGGGCACCGTCAAGACCGCGGGCTGCGCAGGACTCCGCCTGTGCCCCATCCGCTCGTCCCCGTCGGGGTACGCGACGTCGACGACACCAAGCGGCGAAAGTGCACGTTCAGGCTCAGAGACCGAGCACGTCGTTCATGCCGTAGCGGCCTGCGGGGCGGCCCACCAGAAAGCGCGCCGCGCGCAAAGCTCCGCGCGCGAACAACGTGCGGTTCGACGCGCGGTGGGTGAGCTCGAGGCGCTCGCCTTCGCCCGCCAGCATCAACGTGTGGTCGCCCACCACGTCGCCGCCGCGCAGGGTCATGACGCCAATCTCGTCTACGCTGCGTGCTCCTGTGTGGCCGTGCCGACCGTACACCGACACGTCGCGTGCTACCTGCGCGCGACCGCTGGCGGCCGCTTCCGCGAGCCCGAGGGCCGTGCCACTCGGAGCGTCGACCTTGTGGCGATGGTGCATCTCGACGATCTCGAGATCGAAATCGGCGAGCAGCGCGCTCGCCTGACGGGCCAGGTGGTAGAGCACCGCGACGCCCGTGCTGTAGTTTGGAGCGGCCACGATGGGCAGCACCTCGGAGAGCTCGTCGATGCGCTTCCACTGGGCCGGCGAGAGGCCCGTGGTGGCGAGCACGAGCGGCTTTCGTTGCTTCTCGCACGCGTCGAGCAGGGGCTCGAGGGCCACCGGCAGACTGAAGTCGATCACCACATCGGCACGCGCGAGCTGGGACAGGTCGGCGCTCACGGCCACATCGAGCGCAGAGACCCCAGCCAACTCTCCGGCATCGCGTCCGAGCCACGTGGAAGCAGGCCCTTCGATGGCGCAACCGAGGGCGAGATCGTCGGCGTCGTGCACGAGCTGCACGACCGCACGGCCCATCCGCCCTCCTGCTCCGTGCACGCCGATCTTCACTGTCATCGTCACTCCTGTTTGCGAGGTGCCGAGCCTGGTCTACGCTCCTTTTCGAGGCAGGGCCAGGGGGACCGACGCGAGTGCAGCGAAGCTTTGCCGAGTTCGCAGGCAGCGAGCGCTTTGAGGTGCTGGCGCGCCTTGGCTCTGGCGCGACGGGCGTCGTCTACTCGGCGCACGACCGCGAAGCCGGCGGGCGCGTGGCGCTCAAGGTCTTGAAGAACGTGGCCCCGGACTCCATCGCCGACTTCAAGCAGGAGTTTCGCGCACTCGCCGACCTCGACCACCCGAACCTGGTGCGCCTGGGCGAGCTGATCGCCGATCACGATCGCTGGCTGTTCACGATGGAGCTGGTCGAAGGCGTCGACTTCATCACCTTTACGCGCCCCGACGGAGTGCTCGACCAAGAGCGCCTGCGCAGGGCGCTCGAGCAGCTCGTTGCGGCGCTCGACGCGCTGCACCAAAGCGGCCAGGTGCATCGCGACGTGAAGCCGTCCAACGCGCTCGTGCGCGACGATGGCTCGGTCAAGCTGCTCGACTTCGGTCTCGTGACGCAAGCGGCAGATCCCGAGCTTCTGCCGCGCGCCGAGGCCGAGGCCGTGGGCACGACCGCCTACGTCGCCCCAGAGCAAGCCGCAGGACGCGCGGTGGGGCCAGCCGCCGACTTCTACGCCGTGGGCGTGATGCTCTACGAGGCGCTCACGGGCGCCCTGCCCTTCGACGGACCGCCGCTCAAGATCCTGATGGACAAGCAGACCCAGAAGCCGAAGCCTCCACGCGAGCTCGCCAAGGGCGTCGATCCGGAGCTCGAGTCCCTGTGTCTGGAGCTGCTCTCGAGCGACCCTGCCCAGCGTCCCTTTGCGGCACGCATCACGAGTAAGCTGCGCGGACGACGCGGCGCGGGCGAGGCCAACACGCATGCCACGCGCTCCCACGCGTTCTTCGGCCGCGTGGGTGAGATCGACCAGATCGTGCGCGAGATCGGCGCGGAGCGGACGCGTCCCCTGCTCCAGCTCGTGCTCGGCGAACCCGGCGTGGGCAAGAGCACGCTGCTCACGCGCATCGGCCGCCGTCTCAAGAGCAACGGTGCCCTCGTGCTCAGCGGACGCTGTCGAGAAGCCGAATCCGTGCCCTATCGCGCCCTCGACGGCGTGCTCGACGAGCTTGCGCAGCAACTCTCACGTCTGCCACCCGGCGCGGCAAAGGGGCTGTTTCCGAGCAACGCGGGCCTACTCGGTAAGACATTCCCGGCACTCGCGCGCGTCGATCTGATCGCGCGCGCCCCGCTCGACACCGATCTCGTCGTCAACCCGCTCGAGCAGCGCAGGCGCGCGTTCAGCGCTCTGCGCACCCTGCTCGCCACGCTCGCGCGGCGTTGGCCGCTCGTGATCGCGATCGACGACATCCAGTGGGCCGACCCCGACAGCCTCGCGCTCTTGCGGCACGTGCTCACCGCAACCGACGCACCACGCCTGACCTTGCTCGCCACCCTCGACGCCCGACCGCGCGAGTCTGTCGCGGGGCAGCTCAGCTCGACGGAGCTACGCAGCACGCTACCGATCGAAACCCACGAGCTGAGCCTCGCAGGACTCGACGAGCAGAGCGCCACCCAGCTCGTCCAGCACCTCTACGAGGTCGATCCGCCTCACGATCCTCCCCCCGCCGAGACGGTCGCGCGCGAGGCGCGAGGACATCCGCGCATGATCGAAGAGCTGGTGCAGCACTTGAAAGAGCACGCGCTCGGCAAGGAGCGCATCTCCGTCGAGGATGTGGTGCGCGTGCGCATGCGACGCCTGCCCGACGCCGCCCTGCGCCTGATGACGCTGATCGCCTGCGCCGGAGCGCCGCTCTCTCTCGAGGTGTTGTCGCAGGCGGCCGGCGCGCAGCCCTCCGAGCTGTCGAGCGAGCTGACGCGTCTGCGCCTGTCGCGCATGATTCGCGTCGTCGGCGTGCGCGGACGCGAGCGGGTGGAGCCCTTTCACGATCGCATCCGCGAGTTCGTGCTCGATCCGCTGACTGACGACGAGCGAGCACGTTGCCATCGCGCACTCGCCCTAGCCCACGAAGCGGCGCGCTCCGAAGACTTCGAGGCCTTGAGTCGCCACTTTCGAGCCTCGGGCGACCGGGAGCGCAGTGCCGAGTACGCCGCGCGCGCCGCGAGTGATGCCCTGAGCGCCCTCGCCTTCGATCGCGCCGCAGCCCTCTACCAGCAGGCCGTCGAGCTGAGTGGAGAACACGCGACGCCCGAGCTCCACGAGTGCCACGGCGATGCGCTGGTGGCTGCCGGCCGGGGCCCGGAGGGGGCGCGCGCGTACTTGCTCGCCGCCGCCGCAAAAACCGGAGCCGAGTCGCTCGATCTCAAGCGCCGCGCTGCCGAGCAGCTCATGGTCTGCGGCTATGCGACTGAGGGCCTCGCCGCCGCGAGCGAGGTGGTCGACGCCCTCGACCTCGGGCTGAGTCAGCGCGCGAGCGTGGGTCGTTTCAACGCCCTGATGCGCCTCTTCATGCTCGAGCTGCGCGGCCTCGGCTATCGCGAACGCGACACGAGCGAGATCGCAGCTCGCGATCTGGCCCGCATCGACACCTGCTGGTCGCTCTTCGTGGGCTACGCGGCGCTCGCCCCACTCAAGGCGCCGGACCCCTTGACTCTGCACATCAAGCTCGCGCTCAACGCCGGTGAGCCCTATCGCGTGGGACGCGGCCTGTCGGCCCTGAGCACCATGGCCGGCATGCTGCGTGGGCGCTCTGGCGCACGTGCCCAGGAGCTGGCCGAGCGCGCAGAGGCGATAGCCGAGCGCCTAGGCGAGCCCCATCTGATCGGCCTGTGCCAGCTCAACGCGGGCCTGCGCGCCTACCACGCCGGTGATCTCGATGCTGCGCGCGTGGCCTTCGAGCAGGGCGAGCGCACGTTTCAGGAGGGCTGTCGGAGCGCCACCTGGGAGCTTGGCACCACCCACTTCTTTCTGCTGCTGTGTCACCTCGCAGCCGGCGACGTGGCCACCCTGACGCGCCTTGCCGCCGACTGGTACGAAGAGGCCAAGGCACGCGGCGATCGGCACGCGGCAGCCAACCTCCGCGCACGGGTGCTCCCTGCCGTGGCTCTGCTCGCCGGCGACGTCGCTCTCGCGCGCGCTCACGCCGAGCCGCCCATCGGCACCGCTGAAGGGCCGTTTCAGATGCAGCACTATTGGCGCGACGTCTCGCTGAGCGAGTGCGACTTGTTCGAGGGCGAGCACGAGAGCGCGCGCCTACGGCTCGACGCCATGTTTCCCCAGCTCAAGCGCGCCCATCTGCTCGACGTGCGTACGGTGTTCGTGGAGGCCCACTGGCTGCGCGCCCGCGCCGCCCTGTCCGGCCTCGCACGGGGCGCGGCCATCAAGCCCGCCGAGATCCTGGGTTACGCTGCCCAGATCGAGCGCTGCGACATGGCAGGTGCCCAGGGCATCGGTCTCGCCATACGGGCCGGCATCGCCGAGCTGTCGCGCGACCCGACCCACGCCGGTCCGGCCTGGCGCGGTGCCGAAGCCCAGCTGCGCGCCGACGGCCGCGCGCTGCTCGCCCAGCTCGCGCGACTGCGTCGGGGCCTCATCGCGCGCGATGACGAGGCCGAGCGCGCACGCCGCGAAGCCCACACCTGGCTGTCGGGCGCCGGCCTGCCGAAGCCCGAGCGCTTGCTCGACGTATTCCTTCCCGGCTCCCCTCTGCCCCCCCACTAACGTGAGCCTGGTCGTGAGCGTGAGCGTGGTCGTGCACGTGCTCGCCCGCCGCATCGCTCATGGAACGCGCAGCATCAAGCGGCGCATGCCTACCGCTTTGACGAGCCAGGCAAACGAGAGCAGGGCAAAGCCGAGCACGGCGGGCGTCAAACTTTCGAAGGAGCCTATCATCAACACCCTGGGCCACTCGGCCGGCGGAAAGCGCTCGGGCACGTGCCACATCACGGCCGCGAAGTCGGAGCTCACAGCGGCCATGATGGAGAGCAGCGTGGCGCCTGTCATCGTGCGCAAGAAGGGCACCTTTCGCTCGTCCGGGGTCAGGGCGAAGCGCGCGGCGGCCACCAGCACGATCACGCCGAAGATGGCGACTTGGTACATGCCCAGCCCACCCGCGCGCCAAAAATATCCAAGGCTCATCTCTTCCATGGGTTCGTCATCTCCTTGCCCGTGACAACGCACCAGCGCGGACCGCTGTGACACAAAAGCGCGTCCCGCAGGCGACATGCTTTTTTCTGTCACACCAACCTTCCGTCGTGCGTTATGGGCAAGTGGACGACGAAGCGCTGATCGCGAGCTTGAAGCGTGGCGAACGCGCGGGATTCGACGCCGCCTATGCCCGATACCGGGCGAGAATCTTCGGGTATTTGGCCCGCCTCAGCGGCCGCCGGGAGCTGGCCGAAGACTTGGTGCAGGAGACCTTCTTGCGCCTCGTTCGCTTCGCCCCCCGCCTCGCCGACGACACGCGGCTCGAGGTGTGGCTCTACACGGTCGCGCGCAACCTCTACCTGAGCCATCGGCGCTGGGCACTCGTAGACGCCGACCGCAACCTGTCTGCGGGGCGCCTTGCGCTCGACGAGGCACACGAGCCCTCCCCCTTCGACATGACGCTCGCGAGCGAGCTCGAGCGCAACGTCGAGCGAGCGCTCGCTGCGCTGCCACTCACCTACCGTGAGCCGTTGGTGCTGCTGGTGGTCGAGCGTGTTTCGGCGGACGATGCAGCGCGCATCTTGGAGATCAGCGCCGACACCCTGAGACAGCGCCTTTCGCGCGGGCGCAAGCTGCTTGCAGACGCGATGCAAACGCCGACGGCACGCGGCGCACGAAAGGTGGTGTGCCATGAAGGATGAACGCGAACTGGCCGGCGACGGGCTCGACCTGATGGACGATCCTCTGCTCGCTGCGCTCGCGCGACTTCCTCGCGAGGATCTCGACGCGGCACGCACCGAGCGCACGCGCATGCGAGCCCATCGCGAGCTCGAGCTGGCGGTACGCCGTCACGCCTCTCGACCCAGCGCTCAGCTCGCGAAGCTTTACGACACCGTGCTCGAGCCGGGCTTGGTCGCATGCTACGGCGCCGTGGCGCTGGGGCGCGCGGCCGCCGTGCTCGCCGCGCTGCTGCGTTGAGGCGCTGTGTCGGCGCTCCGTACCTTACCGTGTGAGACGGATGTCGACCTCACGCTCGACGTAGGTCCACTCTTCCGTCGAACGCAGTTGGGTCACTAGCTCTTCGAAGCGCTGTGCGTGCTCGGGCGCGTACTCGAACCAGGTCAGAAAATCAAAGGGCTCACCG
>CAYNOM010000244.1:0-4442 GCA_964398415.1 uncultured Polyangiales bacterium
AGGCGGTTTGCTCGACTGCTCCGAGGGGCTCGAGTGGGATGCAGGTCTCTGCTACTCGTCCTGTGACGATCTCTACGAGGGCATCGGTCCGGTATGCTGGGGCAGCTGTCCGGACGGTAAGGTGAGCTGCGGAGCAGGATGCGCGGTGTCATCGGCCGTCTGCGCCAACGTCATCATCAGCCAAGTCACCGCATCCCTTGATGTCATGTACAATCTGGTCTCGATGGTGGCGACCTTTGGCGCCTCCACCGCCTGGAACTCGGGTGTGCGTGTCGCCCTGTCCGCGGCGGAGAAAGTGACGCTTCGTGAGGGGCTCGAAGCTGCGCTCGAGGCATCCGCGCGACAGGCCGGTCAAGCCATGACCGTGGAGCAAATCGAGACCAGCGCGGAGACCCTCGCCAACGCCGCGGAGGTGGGTGAGATCGACTGGACCATTTTGGACCCCACCGGCATTGCAGCCCTGGCTGAGGCCTTCAACTACCCGGTGTGTGAGGCTGCGGAGCCGCCGGCCGGGGATGGGGGCGCCATCGCTGACCACGACAACGACGGGATCGCCAACAGCGCGGACAACTGTCCGCTCCATGCCAATCCTGACCAGGCCGACTTGGATGGGGATGGCGCAGGCAACGCGTGCGATCCGGACGACGACGGCGACGGCATCCTCGACATCTCTGACAACTGTCCGCTGCTTGCCCATGCGGAACAGTCAGACGCGGATGCGGACGGAGTAGGCGACGCGTGCGACACGGATGACGACAACGACGGGGTGAACGACGCGCAGGACAACTGCCCGTTCGTTGAGAACGCCAATCAGGCCAACGGCGACAGCGACCCTGCAGGCGATGCCTGCGACGACGACCGCGACGGGGATGGCGTCTCCAATGACAGCGATGTGTGCCCCTCGGTGCCGGATCCCTTCCAGAACGACAGCGACGCGGATGGCCAGGGCGACGCCTGCGATCTCGATGACGACAATGATGGCGTGCTCGACGTGGTAGACAACTGCGCGTCCGTTCAAAACGCCGACCAGCTCGACACGGACGCCGATCAACTCGGCGATGCGTGTGATGCCGACGACGACGGCGACGACGTCCTCGATGCGGACGACAACTGCCCGTTTCTGTCCAACTTCGATCAGCTCGACAACGATGCAGACGGTGTGGGAGACGGCTGTGATGTGGACGACGACAACGACGGAGTCCTCGACACCCAAGACAACTGTGCACTCACCGCCAACGCCGGTCAGCGCGACAGCGACGCAGACACGATCGGCGACGCATGCGACGCGGATGACGACAACGACGGCATCCTCGACGACTCCGACAACTGTCAGCTTGCGGTCAACTCAGACCAGGCTGACAGCGATGGTGACGGCGACGGCGATGCCTGCGACGACGACGATGACAGCGACGGGGTCCCCGACCTGGAGGACAACTGCCCGTTCACTGCGAACCTCGATCAGCGCGACACGGACCGCGACGCGCTAGGCGATGCCTGCGATGCGGATCAAGACGGCGACGGTGTGCTCAACGCTGCCGACAACTGCCCCCTCGACCCCAACCCGACTCAGCTCGACCTCGATGGGGACGGAGCGGGAGACTCCTGCGACCAGGACATCGACGGGGATGGTGTGCTCAACACGTCGGACAACTGTCCCTTCATCGTCAATGCGGGGCAACAGGACAACGAAGGAGACGGGCTCGGTGACCTATGTGATCCCGACGACGACGGGGACTCGGTGTCGGACGAAGAGGACAACTGTCAGTTTGCGGCGAACCCCACCCAGGATGACTTCGACCAGGATGCTCACGGCGACGTGTGCGACCCGGACGTGGACAACGATGGCGTCGGCAACGAACATGATCAGTGCGAGCTTACGCTGTTGGAAGCCGTGACCGACCCCAGGCTTGGTTGCTCGATCGAACAACTCGTGCCTTGTCAGGGTCCTCGCGGCTCCTCCGGGCCTTGGAAGAACCACGGAGAGTACGTCTCGACGCTGGCTCATACCGCGAAGGGCTTCCTAGCGCTCAACCTGATCTCCCAAGCAGAAATGAACGAAATCGTCAGCGTCGGGGGTCGAAGCGGTTGCGGTAAGAAGAGGTAACGACTCCCTCGATGAAGCATCGACGCTACGGTCGCAGACTACGTGCTTGGAGCTCGAGCGAACGAGTAGCCAGCGCCACTCCGCTTTGCCACGTACATGGCCTCGTCGGCGCGTGCGATCAGCTGCTCAGCTGCGGTTCCGTCCTTGGGGAAGACCGAGATGCCAATGCTCGCCTTGACGGAAAAGCGCATGTCCGTCCCGCCCACGTTGACGTCGCAGGGGGTCTGAATCGTCCTGGCGAGCTTCTCCGCGACCGCGGCGATGTCCTCCTCCCGCTTGACCTCGAGCAGTAGGTAGAGAAACTCGTCCCCGCCGTGCCGGCTGACGGTGTCGTCGGAGCGCGTACTCTGACGGAGGCGCTCGGCGATGGATCGGAGTACGCCGTCGCCGGCCTCGTGCCCGTGGGTGTCGTTGATCTGCTTGAAGTCATCGAGATCGACGAACATGATCGCCAGCGTCCACCCATGGCGCGTGGCCTGGGCCAGCCCGTGCTCCAGTCGATCGTTGAACAGGGCGCGGTTGGGCAAGCCGGTCAGCGGGTCGTGAAGCGAGGTGTGTCGGGCGGCATTCCCCTGTTCGTTTGCCGTCTCTAGCTGCTCTTCAAGCGACTGCCGTGCAAGGACTTCGTCCTTCAGGGCCAGGTTCATTGCGGACAGCTCCTCCGACGCGTCCTGCACCTTGCCCTCCACCGACGCACTCTGCTCGAGTGCCTGCTTCACCCCGGGCAAGGGGTCCTGATCCGTCAGCTCGTTCTTCAGAACGGTGTTGACCGAAGAGAGCTCGTCCGCGCACTCCTCCACCATGCTCTGAACCCGCTCGCCTTGCCCGACCACCTCGGACAAGGACCTGGCCGTCGAAGGACGCTCGTTCATCGTGCTCATGGGTCCTACTCGCAAATGAACGCACTTGCGTCCGTTTTTCAACGTAGGGACGAGCGGGTCACTCGCAAGCTCCCCAGCTCGGTACAGAACGTGCCGGCAATCGGCGAACGGCAGCACACAGCCTGGATGCGCTACGGGATGCCTGACGAGCGTCGCGCGACGAGTGCAGCCAGCAAAGCCCTGTGCATGTTGCGCGGTTGTTGCCACGGCTCCTTCGGCGAGTTGCAGCGCGTGCGTAGCCTCCGAGCGTCGTGAAGATTCCCTTGAGTCGGCGGCAGAGCGCGCTCGTTGCGGCAGTATCCATGGCGAGCGTGCTGACGAGTGGAGCGGTCGCGACCGATTCGCCCCGTGAGTCGGAGCGCAGCGTCGACGGGCTCGCCCACCTCACGGTCCGGGCGCTGGACGAGGGCACCGGCGCGCCATTGCCGGTGAGAGTGCGCGCGGTCGCGCACGGGGTCTTTGGCAAGGACGTGCTGCACGCCGAACGGCACGGCACCGCCGATTTGCGGCTCTCGCCCGGGCGCTACGACGTGATCGTCACGCACGGTCCCGAGTACTCGATCTACGAGCAGACCCTGTCGATTGGCCGCGACGAGCACGTGAGCCTCACCGCCCCGCTCACACGCGAGGTGGACGCGAGCGAATACACCGCGTGCGACTTTCACGTGCACACCGATCGCAGCCCAGATGGAAAGCTGAGTCTCGAACAACGCGTGACGACATTACTCGCTGAAGACGTGCAGTTCGCCGTCACGACCGATCACAACCAGGTGACCGACCTGACACGCGAGCTCGCCCGCGCCAACATCGGCTCGCTCCCCGGTGTCGAGGTGACCAGCTGGGATCCCGAGTTCGGTCACTTCAACGTGTTTCCACGCGCTGTGGCGCCAGCCTACAAGCACTCCACCGCCGCACACCTGCTGCGCGAGTTGCGTCGAGATCCCACGAGCTTCGTGCAGATCAATCACCCGCGACTCGAGCGCCACATCGGCTACTTCGAGCTCACCGAGCTCGACACCGATGCACCCGTCGACTCGCCCGACGTGCCGCTCGCATTCGATGGCATCGAGGTATGGAATGGTTACGACGTCTCGCGGCCTAGTCGTCGCGACGAGGTGTTCGCGGACTGGCTCGCACTGCTCTCGCGAGGCCATCGCCTCGTGGCGACCGGCAGCAGCGACTCGCACGGGCTCGGCATGCCGCACGTCGGCTACCCCCGCACGTACGTGGCGGTTCCGCGCGCGCGAGCACAGGACGGCGCGCACGTGCTCTCTGCCCTCAAGGCTGGCCGCGCTTTCGTGACCAGCGGCCCGATTCTCACGCTCGACGTCGAGGGAGCGCGACCCGGCGACACGCTCGAGCTCGCGCGCGATCAGCGCGGCGTGCGCGTGCAGGTGACGGCCGATGCGCCCCTGTGGATGGACCTGTCCGCGGTGGAGATCTGGGTCGGTCGGTCG
>CAYNOM010000244.1:4452-8485 GCA_964398415.1 uncultured Polyangiales bacterium
CGAAGGTAGCGGTAGCAGCCATCTCGCGCGAGGCGACCTCCGGGAGTACGGGGCCGCGCGTCAGCGTCGAGCTCGACGTGCCCGTGGGGCGTGAAGGACACCTGGTCGCGGTCGTTCGCGGTGAGCGCGGCATGAAGTCGTTGCTCGGACGCGCGAGCGCCCAGCCTTACGCTTTCACCAACCCGGTCTGGCTGCGACGGCTGTGAGAGAAAGAGGGCAGAACACGGAGCGCGCCGAGTGGCGACGAGAGCGACCATGACGAGGTGGCTCGCGCTCGACCGACTGCGCGCATTGGCCGTCGTGCTGATGGTGCAGGGGCACACCTTCTCCGCCCTGCTCGACGAGCACGAGCTGACGGGAGCCTGGCTACGCGTTCACCGCCTGCTCCACGGTCTCACGGCGCCCACCTTCCTGCTCGGGGCAGGGCTCGCGTTCGGAGTGACGACCTACGCCTCTTACGATCGACACCACCGTGGCGGCAAGGCGCTCGGGGATCGCCTGCGCCGCTACATGTGGCTCGTGATCATCGGCTATGGGCTACAGCTACCCGGTGCGTCGCTCCTGGGCGCGCTGAGGCTGCAGGGCGACCAACTCACCCCGTTGTTTCGTGTCGGTCCGCTGCAACTCATCGCGCTCACGCTCGGCCTGTGTCAGCTCGCCGCGCTGGCGCTCCCGACGGCACGCCACCACGCGCTGGCGTCCGGACTCGGGGCCATCGTCGTGCTGCTCGTTTCGCCACCAATTTGGACCTCCAGCCTTTCGACTGATCTGGGCGCCTTTCTCGGCGCCTTCATCGACGGCCGCTCCGGCTCACTCTTTCCAGTGTTCCCCTGGGCCGGCTTCGCGCTGCTCGGCGTGGCCGGGTGGGGCCTGCTCCGCCATCATCCGGACGGCCCGGGGCGCTGGCCCCTCATGATCACCGGCGCGGCGCTCAGCCTCGGTACGTACGCCGCCTTCCGCCTGGGACTCATCGCGTCCGACAACCCCCATTTCTGGCACGCGAGCACGGCCTACGTGCTCTTTCGCTTGGGCGCAGTGCTCCTGCTCCTCGGCCTTCTACACCTGCCGGGAGATCGCGAGCCCTCGCCTACGCAGGGCTCGGGTTTGTGTGCCATCCTCTCGCGCCGCTCCCTGATCGCGTACGTCACCCACCTGCTCGTGCTGTACGGCACACCCCTCAGCCCGAACCTGGTTCACCGCATCGGTCGCACGCTGAGCCTTCCCCAAGCGACGGTGATCTTTGCCACGATCATGGCGCTCACGGTCGCGGTCGCGTACGCCTGGGACTGGCTCGAACGAGACTGGGCCCGTGGCTTTCGTCGCGTTCAACTGGGGCTGACCGTGCTCGGGTTCGTGATGGTATGCCGCTGATCGCGCGCTGAGCGAGGGAGGCTCGCCATGTTCCCTCGAGATTTCCAGCTGACGTCGCAGGCCTCACCGATCCGAAGGGTCGAGGTCACTGCACCGCCACAAGCACAGGCGGTCATCCGTGAAGGCCGCATCGAGGCCCTGGACGGCTTGCGCGGCCTGATGGCGCTGGCCGTGGTGGTGTATCACCTCTCCGCATGGACGCGCGTGTTCGGCAGCGCCACCCGCGCGAGCAGCGCGGTCGCGGCCCTCGGTGTGTACAGTGTCGAGGGCTTCTTCGTCATCAGCGGCTTCTGCTTCTTTCAGCTGTACGGAAGCATCCGCTTCGATGCGCGCGACCTCGGTCGCTTCCACGTCCGTCGCTTCTTTCGTATCGCGCCGCTGTACTACTTCGCACTAGCGCTCCACCTCTTGCTCAACAGTGCCCTGTGGCCGTCCGTGGACCTTCAGCGGCTGCTCGAGAACGTGACCCTTACCTTTGGCTTCTTTCACCCCAACCACGCGCTCGTGACGGGTGGATGGTCCATCGGCATCGAGTACGTGTTTTACATGGTGTTCCCACTTCTCGCGTGGAGCACGCGCGTCCGCGGCGCAGTGTACGTGTGGCTCGTGGTCGCCTTCGCCCTGGCCCTTCCCTATTTCTTCCACCACGTCGGCGCGGCGACGCAAGCGCAGAAGTTCCACGTGTACGTGCGTCCGTTGAGCCACGCATTTCTGTTTCTCGCGGGGGGCGCAATCGTCGATCTGCGCCGGCGAACGCAGCTCAGACTCGCGCCCCTCGTCGTCTATGCAGGACTGCTCGCGCTGCTCACGCTCGCCTTGAGCCATCAAGCGCTCGTGGTCGACCACGTCGACCTGCTCGAGGGGACGACGCGCCTTTCCGGAGTCGGCGCCTCTGTTCTTGCCGTGCTCCTCTGCGCATGCACCCGCGAGGGCCGCTCACGCGGGCTCGAAGGGTTCGTCTGGCTCGGCGAGCACAGCTACGCACTGTATCTACTGCATCCGTTCACGCAGTGGCTGACCCAGCGGGCGCTCGCTGCCGGTGCAGGCCGTGTCGGCGCATTCGCGCTGGGGCTCGCATCGAGCCTCCTGCTCGCGGCCCTCGCGCATCGCGTGATCGAGCGTCCGTGCATGTCCCTCGGCCGACGCGTGTCTGGCTGAGCCGGGCATCAGGCCCGGCCGTGGCGGCGCTGCTGCTTTGAGGGTTAGCCGCTGATCCGTGAGGGCAACGATGAGGTCCGGGGCATTGCAGAACCCATCTGGCTCTACGCAGGCGCGTCGCCGCCGAGAAGAGCCTCGAGGACTTCCTGAGCCTGAACCTCGAAGGCACCAAGGTCGTGGTCGGTGACGGCCCAGCTCGCGAGGCACTCGAACGGGCTTTCCCGGATGCGGTGTCCCGAGGCTTCGTCTACGGCGACGAGCTGTCGGCCCACTTCGCGAGCGCCGACTGCTTCGTGTTCCCCTCGCGCACCGAGACCTTCGGCAACGTGATCCTGGAGCCCCTGGCCTCAGGCGCCGCGCAGCGCCTGCAGCGGTGCCCGGTGGACGGGATTCACGAACATCCAAGTACAAGCCCCTCATCAGGGCCCGCACCGACTGGGGAGAGAGCAGCCACGAAAGCACGACGTGGCTCTGCCTAAATCGTGACGCCGCTCCTCCGCCCTGAGCGCGACCGTTCGATCGGCCGGCGCAGGCAGAGACATCCCGATGAAGTCCCCGAAATCGCCCACGATCACGAACTGCACGGGGTCGCTGTTCGGTCGACCGCCTCGCGTCACGGTTGCGATGTCTAGGTGACATGCGCGCAAAGTTCTCGCCGCTCATGGGATGACGCGTCTTCTTTGCCACGGCAGCGTCAGCCCCACGGCTCGCAGCGCGGGGAGCGCGAAGGGCAGCGACACGCAGCCGATGGCGACGCGGGTGACGAGCCTTGCGGTCGGAAGAAAGAGCGTCAGAGCCGTGATCTGCTCGGTCGTCCCGTAGCTACCGAACAACGTCATCCACGCCAGCGTGGCCGTACCAAAGCCTGAGAACGCGATCGGGAGGTCGAGCAGGACGAGCAACAAAGGACCGAGCACGACGAACTCGAGCCAGGGAACATCCACGGAGAACGCGCGGCTGAGCCACGCGTAGCCGAGGATCGTCGACAACAGCTGGGGCACGAACAGCGCGGCGACGAGCAGGGCGTGCCGCCCGCGCACCGCAAAGAAGGCATGGTTGAAATCCTCTTGGTCGAAGCGGGCCAAGAGGCGCGCGAGCACACCGAAGCGGCGGCTCGAGAACAGGCTCGCCCACACGTCGAGGACGAACAGCGCAAGAGCCCCGAGCGCGAGCCACACGACGATGTCGGGCAGCCGCAACATGGCGAGACGCCCGCTCAGCTGCAGCACGACCCCGAGCGGAAGAAACAACGCGACCACGCTGGCGACACTGAGCGTGGTCCGAAGCACGACGACACCCAACAGCCGCGGCCATGTGAGGCCGGTGACCCCGCGCTGATAGAGTAGAAGCGCCCCCTGGCCCAGCGTGGCGTGGAGCAGAAGCAGCAGGTAACTCGCACCTCGCACCCAAAACATGTCTGCGAAGCGGAGCTCGCCGCCGAACCACACGTAGCTCCGCTGCATGAGGAGCGACACGAGCCACCATCCCAAACATTGCGACACGA
>CAYNOM010000245.1:0-8478 GCA_964398415.1 uncultured Polyangiales bacterium
GCGCCGCGCGAGATCGGGCTCAAGCGGCGGCGCTCAGATCTGCCGAGGAGATACGAGAAACAGGCGACAGGTCGCCTTCTTCAATGGGGGCGCAGCCGTTCAAAAGGCCTGCAACGATCAGGCTCGCCACGGCAACTACGAGATGCGCCGTCATACCCGCTCCATCCTCTCAGGAGGGGGCGCTAGCACGCTCCTGAGCACGTATGCAAGGAGGTCAGTGCGATGACCGGAGTGGATCGTGGTAGCACCTGCCATCGCGGCATTCGCCGGTTACGCACTGGCCTCCCACCTCGCATGGGTCGCCAACAGATGCGCACGAGGGTGCATCCGTGGCGTGCATCATGCGCCTGTAGAGCCGCTCGCGGTTATCCGCCGAGAAGCTGCTAAGGGTGTTGTTGTCGATCCGACGAAATCGATAACGACCATCATCGACTTCCAAGTCGCCATTTTGGAGTACGCGCCAAGGGGTATTCGCCACCGGAAGATCTTCGGGCACGCAGTAGATCTCGTTCACTGGTCTAGCAATGGTCGCTCCGACCCTGCGCCACTTGCCTTCTGGCATGAACCGGAAGCCGAATGACACGTAATCACATGTTTTGCCGCACCGGAGCCAATCGCCAACTACGGCGTCATCTTCTTGCATGACGCGGCTATTCACCAGTCCAGCCGGGACAGAAGGAACCGGCTGGACTGGCCCTGGCGTAGCTGGGTTCGCGTCGGGTGCATGGCCGCAACCGATGAGCAGGGCGCACGCAGCAGCTGTTACCGGCACTTTTGTCACACGCATCCCCCAACCCCGCCCCCGAAATCTGATGCACTCGTACGTCCGGGCCTGCCGGGTTCGAGATCCAAAACCACTCCGTCGCATCGAATCATAAACACCCGAAGCAACTCACGCATCGTCCGACGTGGGCGCTCGAGCTCGTCGCCGTCATCCCCGCCATGCGCCCGCCCCATTGCGACCATCCGTTACATTTCGTGTCGCGCTTTCCCCGGCCGTGTCGGTCCCGAGGTCATGCGCTTCCTCGAGGGCGCGGACGGATTCACCGGGTCAAAGCAGGACGAGCGTCTCGCTCACTCTGGCTCTTCGTCTGGCTCCGGCGCCCCTCCAAGACTTCGTTGGCGCATGCGCAAGAGGTGCTTGACCTTGCGCAAGGTCTTGGCGCGCTCGGCGGCTTGTCGTTGCAGCTCGTGGCGCAGGCGTGCGAGGGCTTTGACCTGCTCGCTGGCCTCGGCGCTCTCGGCGTGGATGCGCTCGACGTCCATCACGAGACGTTCGCGCAGCCAGAGCAAGTCCTCGTCGTCATAGGCTTCGAGGTCTCCGAGGTGTTCGGGCGCAAGCGATGGCAACGCGTCGGATGACTGGCCCTGCATGCCCGCTGGTCTCTCATCGCGTCGGCCCGAACGCAAGGGGGCCGAGCCCCGTCGAGGGGGCCCAGCCCTTACACCTTGAGGCGCCGCTCGGCCTCCCAGGGCACGAGATAGGCGAGCAAGACTTGCATGAGCTCGGCGCTCAGGGGCGCTCGCCCGTCGAGCCACGCATCGAGTTGCGCACGCACGCGTGCCGGACTCGGACGATCCTCGAGCTCGGCGCCCAGGCGGCGCACGAACCACTCGAGACTGCTGCGCTGCGGCGCCTTGCGATAACGGCGGTAGAGGGCCGCGGCGCGCTTTTGGGTGCGCGAGTGCTCGAGAAACCCCCTCATGCTGTATCTCGGGGCGTCTTGGGTCAGCCAGCGCGCGACGGCGGCCACGCCAGCCGGCAAGCGCGTGATGCGTACGGAGGGCGTGGAGCATACCCAGCGCTCGACGTCGTGGGCGCGGGGGACGCCATCGGTGGCCGCGGCGTTCCCGAGGGTGGTACCCGCGTCGCGTAGCAGCTCGTGGTAGATGCGGAGCACGCGGTGAGTCTGGTCTCGCTCCCGCTCGCGCTGGGTGAGCGGCGTCGCCCACCCGCGCTCTTTTGCGGGCTTTGGGGTCGGGACGGCCTTCTGTTTCGTTTCGTGTCGCGCATGTGCGGCCCGCCCCTTCGTGACGGGCTTGGGCTTGGGCGTGACCTTCAGGCTGCCGCGGCGTGGCTGAGGGCTGGGCTTGGTCGCGGCGTGGGTCTTTTTGCCCGCGGTCGTCTCATCCGTAACGTTTCGTTTCCTACCTCGGGAGGCCCTCGTGCGGCACGCACCCGAGCAGTAGCGCGGCACGCGCCCTGTCTCGTTCGTCGTGAAGGAGGCCTTGCACCAGGCGCAGCGCAGGGAGCCTCGGGCCGGCAAGGCGGCGTGCACCCCGGCAAGGGCCGCGCGGTGGGCGTTCATTCGGCAGCGAGTGCCGCAGAACTTGGCGTCGCTGCGCACGGACGTGAACCCGGTGCCACAGACGGCGCACTGATGACGGCTCCCCATGACAGGGGTTTGGCTTCCGTAACGTTTCGTGTCAACCCCCAGCCTGCCCCGTGGACGGCTTACACCCGCAGTAGCCGCACAGCAGGAAAGAAGCGATGCAGTTTTTCCAGGTCCTCGAGGTCGCCCGTCAGCACCATGTCGCCACGCTGAGCCGCAGACGCCATCACCACGGCATCGGCGATGCTTGGCCCCCTGCCCACCTGGCCAAGCGCCAGCCCTGCCACGTGGGCGAGCTCGCCACCGAGAGGTTCAACGTCGAAGGCTTCGAGCAAGCGCGCCACAGGGCCCCGCTGCCCTCGCCACCACTCGACCACCACAGGGGCCGGAACGGTTATCGTCTTGCCGCGCTGCCGTGCGACTTGCACAAGCGCCAGCGCCCGCTTGTCTTTGCGCTCCAGGGCCACGAGGGCCCCGGTGTCGAGCGTCAGTCCAGTCATCGGCTTGCCTGCGGGTCAGCCCCTTCGGGGGCCGCCGGCGTTTCGCGTCGGCTCATCATCAAGCATGACACATCCGCCGAACGCTCCCGCTACGACCCATCCAGCCGGTCCAGCTCTCGCTGGGCCGCTTCCAAGGCCTCAGGGGACACTCCCTCGCCCTCCGTTGCCCAAGCCAGGAATGCGCCCCACGCAGCATCCTGACGCGCGCGGCGGGCTTCCAGCTCGCGCGCCACTCGCGCGGCTTCCGTGAGCACCGCCGACAAGCTCGTCCCCTGTCGCTCGGCACGCTGCCGTGCCCACTCGAGCTCCTCGCGGCCGATGGCCAGGCTCACCTTTTCGACTGACGCGGCCATGGTAGGAACATGGTACGAACATCACAGCACGCGGTCAACCGGCCCGACCTCATCCCACCTCATCCCCTCCCGGAGGCCTGCGATTTGGTGCGCTCGGATTATCTGCCGTCCCGGCAGGCTGTGCGGCACGCGTTCAGAGAACGCGCGCTTTTCGCGGTGTTTTGGGCCCGAATTTTCGCGCGCGAATTACCGAACCTTTAACCGCTTGAACGTGCGCCCCGCGCCTTTGCAGCCGCGCGGGCCTCGTGCGCCACGACCGATCGCTGACCTGACGCCCGGCCGTTTGCGGCAGGTGCGGCACACGAAGCGGATGACCGCGAGAACGAGACGAACGATGTTCAGGGCGACGGAGAGGGCGACAAGCGGGTCCATACTGGGCCCGAGACTCGTCTGGTTATAAAGCTCGCACGGAGGAGGCGAGGTGCCCGAGAAACTCGTCTGGTTATGACGCGCATCTGAAACCTGCGCGATGGTCCTAGGCCATTAGGATATGGGAGCTTGAGCCCCTGTCGATCCCTCCGCAGCCCACCCAGCTGAAACGACCGGCCTTCACTCGTCACGGAGCCACGCGACCTCGTGGGCTTGAACGGTGAGCGTGCGCCCGTGTGCATCGTTTGGGGATTGATGCGCTCAAACCTGAATACGCCAACCGGTTCTTGGAGATGGGAAGGAAGACGAATGTGGGGGGCCACCCCCTCTGAAAGGGTCGACTGCATGAGCATCGAAGTTTTGGTTTTGGGCGTCATCAGCTTGTTGATCCGCTGGCGCGGCCGCATGCGCATCGAGTTGGACTCGACGGGCGAGACCGAGCGCAACGACACAGGCGGCTTACGACCGGCCCATGGGAGCGACAGCGGGGCCGGGGGTCAGGTGGACGATCCCGAGGTCGGCACGACCGAAGGGCGCGCTTATACGCGTTCGCTTTACGCGAACGCGAGCGGGCACTACTTTGGCGCGCGATGGCCGAGACTTGGTACGCGCAGGAGTACCGTTGCGAGGAGTGCGGGGAGCAGTTCTGGGCCGCACGCACGTCTCAGTTCTGTTCGAGCGGGTGCAGGGGGCGCGCGTGGCGAAAGCGACGAGGACGCGGCGGTGCTCCGGACCTGGCAGACCTTTGCGAAGAGTTCCTCGGACGGCGCGCGGTCGGCAGCCGCACCTACAGCAAGCTCTATCCGCAAATGCTCCGAGCCGTGGCCGCCGAGCTTCGAACCCGCGGCTGGGATCCCATCTCCTTGCTGCTCTCCCATCCAGATGACCCGAGCCATCCCGAGGACACCGCACCAGGAGGCATCGAGAAAGGCGCGGGCGTTCGACGCCGCAAATGGCTGCACCCGCCCGAGCAAGAGATCGATCTCTTGCTCGAGGCCATCGAGATGCGGCGCCAGGACAACCGCTCGGTCGCATGGCACGTGGACCGACTCGAGGTGCTGAAGAAGTGGCTCGATCAGGAGATCGAACGCGAGAAGGCCAAAGACTGATTCGCTTGGAGCGGCTGGACCGGGGCCCCGCAGCCAGTGGGGCTACCCCCGCCAGAGTTTCCGGATCTTGGTCTTACGCCCCAACGCGACCGACAGGGGCTCATGCCGGATGCACGTGCCAAGCCTGCACTTCCCCCACCCACCTCTTGGCGCTTTTGCGCTGGGGTGTAGGGGACCCCAGCGCGCGATTTACGTGCCAACCGGGCACAGGCCGACGAAAGCTGGCCGAGGGGATGGCTCACCAAGCCTGGCTCGTTTTCAGTTTTCGGTACGCCGCGTGCGGCCTTCGACCTCGTCGAGCTCGCGCATGCGCTGGTGGTGCTCGGCGCGCTCGAGGTCGCGCTCTTGGGCGCGCGCTTGGGCTCGAGCTTGGGCCTCGTCCCGTCGGCGGCGCGCCTTTTCGGTGAGGGCATCTTTACGTTGCTGACGACGGTCTTGGATGCCGTCTTGCTCTCGCTCCACCATCTGGCGCAGGCGCGCGAGCGTGGGCGACTGCCCGTGACTGCGCATGTCCGCCACCACGAGTCCCAGAGCAGGACTTGGGACTTCGAGCCACGTGCGTTGGGTGCCGTGCTCGGTCGAGAGCACCACCTCATAGGTGCCGTCCGGGAGCAAGCCGAGGTCGTGGGGCAGAGAGCGTTCGCTCGCCCGCTGGGCCTGCTCGGCCTTGTCGAACATCGCCTGCGCGAGCGCCTGCGCGCAGGACCACTCGGCCAGCGCGTAGCGCTCCACAAACGTCACCCCCTGAAGACCGAGGGCCTGGGCGTACATCGAGAGCGTACCCCTCTGACCAGGGCAACCGCGCTGCGAGAGCCACAAGGCGAGCTCCGACACCGAGCCGTGCTGGGGCTTGTACACCTTGCGCGCCGCATCGACGGCGCGCGCCACGGCGTGCACGAGGGCCTGCTCGTCACCGAGCACGTCGAGAGCCGGGGTGCCGGGTTCGGGCGTCTGGGCACACACCGCGAGCGACCCGCGCAGCATCCGCTCGAGGGTCGCCTCGCTTACCCACAGGCCGCGTCCCGTCATCTGGCCCCACCACGTGTGCCACGCCTTCACCTCCGCGGGCGGCATGCGCAGCGCCTGCACCACGTCGCTGGGACTGTGACCCTGGTCGAACAAGGCGAAGGCTTCGGCGGCGCGCTGACCGCCCGGGTCGGGCACGGCGCTAGGCTCGCCCTGCCTATCCTGCCCCTGCGTCGAGACGACGCGCGTGCGGCGCACCTCGGTGAGCTCCTCTACGTGGTAGAGGTGCCAGCCCTGGGCGTTTTTCTGCGGCGTGATCGCCCCTTCCCGCTCGAGCCTGCGTAGCGTCGTCTTGCTCACGCCCGCGAGCGCGGAAGCCTGGGCGCGCGTCACCCATTGGGCGTCGGGCCACGCGTCGCGTGAAGTCACCGAAGCCGGGGATGGGGTCTCGCTCGTCGGGGTCGGGGTCGTCGTGCTCATGGTGGGGCTCCTTGGGTGTGCAGGGTGCCGGCACATGCCGTGTTCACGTCGTGGAGGGCGGCGCCATTGTCTGCGCAGCGGCGCTGAAAATCAGCCTCGAAAGTCCCTTCGCGAGGCCGTCGTGTCCCGATGCTGCGCATTTCGCGTGACGTGGACAGCTGTACCGGCGGCATGTGGACACCCGCGGAGCGTGTCTTGAGCGAGGCGACATGAGGCGTCGCGGGTTGTCGGTTCAGTCCTTGGTTTTTCTCCGTGAAGGTCCCTTGAGCTCGATCTTGTAGGCGTTGTGGACGAGGCGGTCCAGGATGGCGTCGGCGAGGGTCTCGTCTCCGATCCACTCGTGCCAGTTTTCCCGGGGTAGCTGGCTGGTGATCACGGTCGCGCGCGCGCCGTAGCGGTCCTCGAAGACCTCGAGCAGGTCGTGGCGCTGGACGTCGGTGGGATGGCCGAGGCCGAAGTCATCGACGATCAGCAGTTGCGCCCTCGCGAGCTTGCGCAGCGTCTTGGCGTACGAGCCGTCGGCCTTGGCGAGCGCGAGCTCGTCGAGCAGACGGGGCATGCGGCGGTAGAGCACGCGCAATCCGCGGCGGCACGCGGTCTGGCCGAGCGCGCACGCGAGGTAGCTCTTGCCAGTGCCGGTCGCGCCGGTGATGAGCGTGTTGAGGTTCTGGTCGATCCACGCGCAGCTCGCGAGCTGCCGCAAGAGCGCCTTGTCGATGCCGCGCTGAGCTGAGGCGTCCACGTCTTCGATGCATGCGGTCGGGATGCGTAGCTCCGCGTCCTTCAGCAGCGTCTTGATGCGGCGATTGTCGCGCGCGAGGTGCTCGGCGTCGACGAGCAGACCGAAGCGCTCATCGAAGCTCAGGCTGCTCACCTTCGCGTCCTTCTGCTGCTCGACGAAGGCGGCTGCCATCGAGCCGAGCCGCAGTGCGTAGAGCTTTTCAATCGTGGGCTGAGTCAGCATTCTGTCGTTTCCTTTCGTTCGATTGGATCAGTGGAAGTAACTGGGACCGCGCACGTTGCCGTGGCGGATGGGAGCCTTCTGCTCTCGCTCTTGTGTCTGCACGCCGAGCTTGAGAATCCGCTGCACGGGCCGATACGAGCGGCCGTCGAAGCGCAGAGCTTGCTCGCATGCCGCTTCGACACGCACCGCGTCAAAGCCCTCCGCGACGCGCTTGACGCCGAGCGCCGAGCGCAAGCCGGTCGGGCGCAGGTCAATGAGCTTCCTGACGTACGCGGTCGTGTGCACGCCGATCTTCTCGGCCCAGGCGATCACCTTCGTCGGGTCCGCGTCCGCCCACGCGCGATGGTCCGGCGGCATGTGCTCGCGCAGCGTCGTCGAGCCGCGCTGCTCGTAACTGCGCACGTGCACGGCCACGCGATTGCCTCGGAACAGCACCTCGACCGTGGTGGGGCTGAGGCATACGTCGAGCTCTTCGCGGTGCAGCGTGTACGGCACCGAGTAGCAGTGACGGTCGACCTCGATGTGGTAGTCACCATGCACCTTCGCGATGCCCCACTCAGCGCAGACGAAGCGCTGGTCCGGCAACGCTCTGAGTGCAGGCTTGTCGAGCGACTCGAACAACTCGCGACGTGTCTTGCCGCCGAGGCGTTTCATCGGGCGCACGTTGAGCTCGTCCAGCAGCTCGCGAATGCGCGCGTTGAGCGCCTCGAGCGAGAAGAAAGTCTCGTTGCGCAGGCGGGCTAAGATCCAACGCTGCACGACTTGGACGGCGACCTCGACTTTGGCTTTGTCGCGAGGCTTACGCGGACGCGCAGGGACGATGGCCGTGCCGTAGTGGCGGCCGAGGTCGGCGTACGTGCGCTGGATGCTTGGCGCGCTGCGGCTCGGCACAGTCACAGCGCTCTTCAGCTGGTCGGGGACGACCATCTGCGTGACGCCGCCGAAGTACTCGAACATGCGCACGTGCGAGCTCACGAAGTCGGGCACGCGCTGCGTGAGCGTCGCCTCCGCGTACGTGAAGCTCGACGCGCCGAGCACACCCACGAACAGCTCGACATCGACACGCTCACCTGTCCTGGCGTCGATGAAGTTCGGTCGTTTGCCCGAGTAGTCGACGAAGGCCTTCTCGCCGGCGACGTGCACCTGGCGCATCCAGACGCCGACGCGCTTCTGCCAGGCACGATAGCGATCGCAGTACGCCGTGTAGCGGTAGCCCTCGGGGTGCTCGCGCAGGTACTCGAGGTGCAGCAGCTCGAGCGTCACGCCTGGCCGACGCAGCTCCGTGTGGATGTACAGCGGGTCGGGCTCCGCTCGGCCCTTTGTAGGCGCGCAGGGCGCCCCGTAGAGCCGTCGCTCAAGCTCCGCGTCGCTGAGCGCTTCCACGGCCGCCCAGTCCAGGCCTGC
>CAYNOM010000246.1:0-8452 GCA_964398415.1 uncultured Polyangiales bacterium
CAGGAAGACGCGATCCGCGCAGCGCTGGACCGAGCGCGAGACGCCTTGCGGACGCGGTAGCGTGCCTGCGCGGCCCCCCGATGCGCTCACATGCACGCCGGGTTGACGCAGTAGTCGGTGTTGTTCGTGGAGCGGCCCGCGCAGCCAGGGACCGCGTCGCCGGTGTTGAGCTGCGCGCAGACTAGGCCACGGACGCAGTCGGAGTCGCGATCGCAGTCGCCTTGGCACAGACCATACCCCGTCCCCCCGTTGTCGCGAAACACAGCGGCGGTTCGGCTGCAGACGTCGTCCTCGGCTTGCTTGACGCAACGATCGACGCTGCCTTGCTCCTGACAGACGAGGCCGCTCGTGCACTGCGAGTTGTTGTCGCAGTCGCCCTCGCCCTCGCTGCACGGGCAGGCGCTCGTGCAGTAGCTCGAGTCATTCGGCGGCACCGTGTGGCAGCCATTGCCGCCCCCGCCGGTGCTGCCTCCGCCGCCGGTGCTGCCTCCGCCGCCGGTGCCTCCACCGCTGACCGTGCCCGCGATCGATCCGATGATCTTCACTGGATCCTGCCAGGACGTGGAGTCTTCGGTCTGCGAGCGGGTCCACTGGTAGTCGCTGAAGTACGTGTTACGGCCGCCCATCCAGTCTGAGGTGCGGCTCTGCTCGAGGTCCGACCACTCGTAGAACGTACCGTTCTTGTACAGGCCACTGTGGTGCAGGCCGAACTCGTGTCCGAGCTCGTGGATCAGCAGGTACCCGCGCTGCGAGCTCGGCGGCGAGAACACAGCCTTCGAGCCCGCGATGCCCTTCGGATTGCAGGACGAGCTCGAGCCGCACCGCGAGGAGCGCCCGATGACGCCGATCTTGGCTTTGCCGGAGGAACTCTCGTCGTCGGTGATCAGGATCCAGCCCCACTTGGAAGCCTTGCGCATGGCCGCTTCATCCGTGGTGACGTTGATGTCGAAGCCCTTGTAGCCCTCGGCCACCTCGAGCGCGGCGCGGATGATGGCCGTCTGCTCGCTGCTGCCGAAACTCGAGCGGTTCCCGTCGAGGTCGATGCCGCGATAGCTCACTTCGTTGTTGTAGCGGCCGCCGTCGAAATCGAGGAAGAGCGCGACGCGGGCACCGGGACGGCTCTCCCACAGCGGAAGGCCGGCGCTGTTCTTCGGCGCAGATGCGGCGATCGAGCGCGCCTTGTCGGTAGAGACGTTGATCGCCGCCTTGCTCTCGAGCTCGGCGCCTGCGTCGGCATCGAGCTCGACGTATTCGTCGTCCACGGCTTCGCCTGGATCGGCCACGTTGGCACACGCCGCCGCCAGGGCGACCGAGGCCGTGAGTGCCCAGCGCGCCCTGGACGATGGATTACGCAGGTTCGAGCTGAGCTTCCTTGGCATCATGCACCTCTCCAGTGTTGCGCCCACCAGCCGGAAGCTGTCGGGCTCAGCTTGATGTAGGACGCGCTCACATCCCTTCGCGCCCTGTGCGTGAAAATGAGCGCGCGGGCTGTGCGCCGAGCGGGCTCCCCGCGGACCGTCGTGTCAACGATTCGTTCACTTGTGTCCGTGGCATGGCGACCGAGCCGCTCTCGGGTGCGTAGGTGCCGAGCGGAAAACTTAGGGATGTTCACGGATTCCCAGCTTGGCACCAGGAGTGCAGTGCTTGCCGCCCATGCACATGCGTACGACACGAGGCGCGCGCTGGTACGTGGCGACGGGGGCGCTCGCATCCTGTCTCCTTTCGTGCTCGGGCGATGATTCCGGGCCGGCCGGCCCTGCTTTGGGCCCGACGACGTCTTCTGACGACGGGAGCCCCGGCGCGGGGCAGGGCGGGGGTGGCGATGGCGTCATGGCGAACAGGGAGCTGTCTCCTGCGCGGGTGCGCCGACTGAGCGCCGACGAGCTGCACAACTCGATCCGAGACGTGTTCTTCGCAGGCGATGACACGCGCGTCGGTCGCTTGAGCGAGGGGCAGGCCGCAGGTTTCGACAACACGTACGACGAGCTCACCGTGTACTTGGAGCTGATGGAGAGCCTGGATGCCCTGGCTGCGGCCGTCGCTCGATCGGTCGTCGACGACCTCGACCGCATTCTGCCATGCGCGAACGATCCGACGGCACAGCGCGCCTGCGCGTCTTCATTCGTGACGCAGTACGGCAGGCGCCTCTACCGACGCCCGCTCGACGCGGCAGAGGGCGACCGGCTGCTCGACCTCTACACGCGAGCCAGCACAGCGCTCTCGCACGAAGAGGGCATCGCGACCGTCACCCACGCCATGCTCTTGTCGCCCCACTTTCTGTTTCGAACCGAGCTGGGCGGTGAGCCCGATGCAGGGCGCGTCGTCGCGCTCACGGCGTACGAACGAGCGGCTGCGCTCTCTTACTATCTGTGGCGAACGACCCCGGACGACGCACTCCTGGACGCCGCTGACGATGGCAGTCTGCTCACCGATGCTGGCATGCGCGACGCCATCTCGCGCATGCTCGAAGACCCTCGGGCCAAGCGAACGCTGCGGGAGTTCTTCCTGCGCTGGCTTCAGATCGACCCCATCCACGCCGCCAAGGACGATGAAGGCTTCACACCCGAGCTCGCCGCGAGCATGCAGCGTGAGACGGAGCTCTTTCTCGACGACCTCCTGTTTGCGGGCGATGGGAAGCTCTCTGCGTTGTGGACGTCCACGCGTTCGTTCGCGGATGCACGACTGGCCGCGCTCTACGGTGTGAGCGCCGACGCACGCGACGCCGCGCACCTGCCCATCGAGCTGCCGAGCGCAGAGCGCTCGGGCCTGCTCACGCACGCTTCGTTCATCGCGAGCCACACGCCCTCGGACGAGTTCAGCCCGATTTTCATCGGGGCGCTGATTCGGCGCAACGTGCTGTGCCAGGAGCTCGTCGATCCGCCCGCGACGGTGCCTGAGCTGCCGCAGGAGCCCGACCTGAGTGTTCGCGAGAAGCTCAGTCTACATCGTGACCACCCCGCCTGTGCATCGTGCCACGAGCTGATGGACCCCATCGGCTTCACCTTCGAGAAATACTCTCTCAGCGGGGCCTTCGCACCGAGCGCTTCCGAGCGTGGTCTCAGTGGCGAGGGTGCGTTGATCGAGACCGACGTCGACGGGCCGGTGCTCGGTGCTGTGGCGCTGTCGCAGCGCCTCTCGCAGAGCGAGCAGGTGCGAGAGTGCTTCGCCGCGAACGTCATGCAGTACCTGCTCGGGCGCCGGACGTCCTATGTGCACGGTCGAACCCGCACGGACGCTGTGACGTTGGATGCGCTGCTGTCGGGAGGCTTCGCCAGCGGCGATATGCGCAGGGTGTTCACCGAGATCGTCCTGACGGACTCCTTTCTGCTGCGTGACGCCACCGATCTCCCGAGCCCCTGAAAGCGAGGACATGATGATCTCCCGACGAAAGATGCTTCAGGCTCTCGCCATCGGTGCTGGCAGCATCACCTTCTCTCCCGCGCTGCGCCCCTCGTTCGTGAGCCAGGTGCGCGCTGCGCCATCGGTGCCCAAGCGCCTGCTGATCTTCTTTCACCAGAATGGCTACCGCCACGCGTCCGTCGATCACGTCCCGAGGTTGCATCCCACTGCCTTCGAGCTCGGCAGCATGTCGTCCCCGCTCGAGCGCCACCGCGACCAGCTCGTGGTGCTGCACATGCTGGCTCAGGGCGGAACGGGCCACAACAAGGGTTACAACGGCATGCTGACCGGAAAGCCTGCGGGCACGGCCCCGCGGCAAGGTGCCGGCATCTCTCTCGATCGTCACCTGGCCAAGCTGGTCGGGTCGAAGGTGACGCCCTCCCTGCCCAACTTGCACCTCGGCATGGTCTCCCGCACGGAGGGTGCCTCGTTCGACGAAAACGGCACGCTCGTGCGCCCCAATCCAGATCCGTACGCCGTCTACAACGCCATCTTCGCCGGGTTTGGGGCCGATTCTTCGCTCGAGCCCGCGGGCGACGCGCGCGAGAAGCGCAGGCTCCGACGCAGCGTGCTCGATGCCGTGGCCGAAGACCTTGGGACCTTTCGTTCGCGCCTGGGCGCGGCGGACCGCGTTCGTGCCGACGCGCAGCTCGAGGCGATCCGCACGCTCGAGGAGCGGCTCACCGCGCCGGTGTCCGACAGCGCGACGCTGGCTTGCGCGGCGCCGACGCTCTCGGCAGGCATCCCCGTCGATGGAGACCCCCAGGGGCTCTTCGTTCCGGCCAAGGCGCGCGCCCAGCTCGACCTGATCTTGAGTGCCTTCGCCTGCGACCTGACGCGCATCGCCACGTTCTATCTGGAGACGCAGAACGATCGCACGATCGAGGCGAACTTCGCACCCGCCAACGCTGGGGCCACCTGGCACAACGTCTCGCACAAGAGCGACGGCCCCGGGTATCGAGCGTTCGTGCGCTGCCAACGTTGGGCCTACGAGCAAGTGGCTGCATTTGCCGATCGGCTGAAGGCGATTCCCGAAGGCGACGGCACCATGCTCGACAACACGCTGATCCTCGTGGTGAGCGAGCTGGGCGCGGCGCACGACCTGAGCAGTTACATCTGGTACAGCCTCGGCGGCAAAAACCTTGGCGTGAGAGGCGGGCGACTGCTCGATCTCAAGGGCGCGTCGCACTGGAAGCTTCTCAACTCGGTGATGAATCTGTTCGACGTGCCCGGCGACTTCGGACAGATCGCGGGTCCGCTCCCCGGCTATCCCGGCTGAGCGCCCGTGTCTGAGCGTCACGATGGTCCCCGCGCGGTGGTCCTCATCCGTGGACGACGCGAGGGTTGGTGCGCGTACAGGGCACACAAGGGTAGACAAGCGCGGCGATTGGGGGCCACGGTGGAGGTATGGGCGAAAGCAAAGGAACCCTCTCAGCCTACGGTATCGTCGCCGGCGCGTGTGCGGTGCTGCCGATTCCCATGCTCGACTCGTACCTGGGGCGACTCGCTCGGGGCGCAGGCGTGCGTCGTGCAGCGCTGCGCCATGGCGTCACGTTGAGTCCGGAGGCTCGCGACGAACTGGCCGCGCCAGGCGCCATGCACGCCGCCGCGGGGACGGCGCTCGCACGTGTGACGCGCGGTCTCATCACGCGCTTCAACGTGCCGGCTGCCACGGTCGGCAGTCTCGAGGATGGCGTGAGCGCTTGGCTGACCGCTACGCTCCTCGACCGGTACTTCCAGACGCGGACTGTGCCCGAGGGCTTCGTGCTCGAGGTCGAGGAAGCGCGCGCGATTCGCAGGGCGGTGGCCGCCGCGTCCATCGACGGCTTCACGCGCCTTGGCGTGGATGCACCTCGCGGGCTCGGTCGCACGTTGCAGAGGTTGGGGCAGGCGATCGAGCGCTCGGCCGATGACCGACGCGCCTCGGAGCGCATCGTCGACTCGGTGCTCGATGCCGTGGCCGATGTTCCCGAGGACGTGCTCGCGGTGTTTGTCGCCGCCTTCGACGCGCGCACGGAGGTGATTCGCGCCTGGTCTGGTAGAAATCAGACCGCTTCGTAGAAGGCCCGTCGCGAGCACCTCCTGGCGCGGTGGCGAGGGTGTGGTCATGCTAGGCGTCGATGCGCTACGAAGGCTCGCTGTATCGACCCCCGTCCGAGGCCGACGCGTACATCCTGCAGGCCACGATCGGCTGCTCGTGGAACGCTTGCGTGTACTGCGACATGTACCGTGAGAAGCGCTTTCGCGTGCGCGCGCTCGATGAGTGCCTCGCCGACGTCGCCGAAGCGGGCCGGCGCTTCGGTGCGCGTGTGCGCAAGGTGTTCGTCGCCGATGGTGACGCGCTCATCATGCCGAGCGAGCACTGGCTGCCGCTGCTCGTGGCGATGCGCGAGGCCTTTCCCGGGCTCGAGCGCGTCTCTTGCTACGCGATGGCGCGCAACGTGCTCGAGAAGACACCCGAGGAGCTTCGTTCGCTGCGTGAGGCGGGGCTGTCGCGCCTGTACATCGGGCCCGAGTCGGGCGACGACGCGACGCTGAAGCGCATCGCCAAGGGCTCGACCTTCGACGAGCACGTGGCCGCGGCCCAGCGTGCCCACGCCGCCGGGCTTCAAATCAGCGTGATCGCCATGCTCGGGGTGGCTGGCGTGGCGCGTTCGGCAGAGCACGCGGAGCGCACGGCAGAGCTCGTCACTGCGATGGACCCCGAGTTCTTCGCCGCGCTGACGACGACGGTGGTGCCCGATACGCCGCTCGCCACCCTGCAAACGCGGGGGACGTTCGTGCTGCCCAGCGTCGAGCAGATGTTCTTGGAGCTGCGCACGATCGTCGAGCGCGCACGCCCGACGCACGCCCTGTTTCGCACGAACCACGCCTCGAACTACCTTCCGCTCGAAGGCGTGCTGCCGCGCGATCGCGAGCGCATCGTCGGCACCATCGATGCCGCGCTCGAGGGCAAGCTCGCCCTCAGACCGGAGTGGTCGCGCGGGTTGTGAGCGCGGCCACGCGTCCGCGGACGTCCACTGAAACGCGTCTACGTTTCGTTGACACGTGTCCAGGCAGGCATCGGGGCGGGTGACGGGCGTGGGCACGCGGCGGCGAGAAGCCCTGCAATGTCGTGTCCTCGAGCCGCTCGGCTGGGTTGGCATCGAGACTGCATTGCTTGCGCATCATGCAAGCGCGTATGCGCCAGTCGACACCGCCGCACGCGAGTTCCTCTCCCTTCGATCGAAGCGCCGTTCGCATCGGTCGCTACCAGGTGAAGGCGCGCCTCGCGAGTGGTGGGATGGCCGAGGTCTACGCCGCCGATCACGAGCTTCCCGGTGGCACACGAGGCCGCGTGGCACTGAAGCGCATGCGTCCGTCGCTGGGATGCGATCCCTCGTTCGTCCAGATGTTCATGGACGAAGCGCGCCTCGGCATGCAGCTCTCGCATCCGGGCATCTGCAGGGTGCACGAGCTTTTGCAGGTCGAGGGCGAGTACTGCATCGCGATGGAGTACCTGCACGGAGTCACCCTCTCGGGCTTGGCGTCTGCTTGTGCTCGCGCTGGACGAGTCCTTCCGCGCTCCATCGCGCTCGGCATCATCGCTCGAGCCTGTGAGGCACTGCACTATGCCCACGAGCGACGAGACGAGGCGGGCAAGCCGCTGTGCGTGATTCACCGGGACGTCTCCCCGCAGAACCTGATGATCTGCGACGACGGCACCGTGAAGGTGCTCGACTTCGGCATCGCCAAGGCGAGTGACAGCAGCCACGTGACGCACACCGGATCGGTGAAGGGCAAGGGCTCTTACATGTCCCCGGAGCAGTTCCACGGCGCGCCACTCGACCGCCGCACCGATATCTGGTCACTCGGCGTGGTGCTGTTGGAAGCACTCGGCGCACAGAATCCCTTTCGTCGAAGCTCTCTGGTGGAGACGGCGTACGCGATCGCCTGCCGGCCTATCCCCAAGCTCGAGGATGTGCAGCCCGATGCCCCCGCGGCCCTGTGCGCGGTGGTTGGACGCGCCCTCTCGCGCGAGCGCAGACTTCGCTATGAATCAGCCGAAGGGCTACGGCTCGCGCTCCTTCAGGCGGTGGGCCCCGCGCAGGTGGCGACCCCAGAGAGCATCGGCGCCTTCGTGCGCGAGCTCTGCGGGCACACGCTCGCGGAACGGGAGGCGCTTTTCGATACGACCGCGCTGCGCTCCGGTGATCTCGAGCTCGATCTGGAAGAGGAAGCGGAGGCCACGAAGACCCTGTCGCCGGCCGTCGCGCTGGGCTCGGAGGTTCGGTTGTCTCCACCGAGACTTGCGGCTCTGCGGAGCTATGCCCGAGCTCGACGTAGCGCGATCCTGGCGAGCACGCTGTCGGCGCTCACGACCGCGGCCGTGCTGCTGGCTTGGCCCAGCTCCGATGCTCCGGCTGTGCGCGCCTCCGTACCCACGCTGATGCCCGAAGTCGTCATTTCGGCTCCTCGGACCGGCGCCATCGCGCAGCCGAGCTCCATCGCGAGTCGTACCGCGGCACCGCAGGCGACGAGGAAGATGCAACCTGTCGTCGTGCCACTGCGCAAGGCGAGCGCAGTACCCTCGTCGGACGAGCGTGCCCCGACGAGGCAGCACCCCGATTTGGCCGCGGAGAAGGGCTCAAGACGAGAGAGTCGTAGAGATGACGGGGACAGGCCGGAGAGCCGCCTCCGCGCTCGCCCCACGGGGCTGATCTTCGTCGATGCCGAGCCTTACGCCACGATCTACGTCGACGGTCAGAGCCTCGGTGTCACGCCCATTCTCGGGGCGAGTCTGCCCGAGGGGCGGCACGCGCTGCGAGCGGTCACGGCGGATGGGCGCGTCAAGGAGCTTACCATTGACGTGAGCGCAGACGAGCCGCTCCGACGAAGGCTCAGGTGGTGAACATGGCCATGCGATGGATACTCAGGCTCTCTGCGTGGCTATTGTGCACGCTGTGCTTGCCGACGGTGGCAGGAGCAAAGTCTGATCCGCTCGAGCCGGTGCGTCGCGCCCTCGAGGAGATTCGCTACCGCGAGGCCGCGTACCTGCTCGACACGGTGATCG
>CAYNOM010000247.1:0-8446 GCA_964398415.1 uncultured Polyangiales bacterium
GCGCGCACCGAGCCGCTCTCCGTGTGAAAACGGCACCCGAGCCGAAGCCGGGGTGCCGTCTGCATGGGTCGCGCGATCTCAGCGCACTGCTTCAGTCGTGTGCCTGCGTGGCCTGCGCGGCGAGCTCCGCCTCGAACGCGGCCTCCTCCGCACTCTGCAGCTCGCCATCGATGCTGCCCCAGATCACGTCGGCGATGTCGGGAAGCCACTGCTGGGCCTCCCAGTCGCCGCTGTTGCCCTGGAACGTGACCATGGCATCGCGTGCGCGAGCGATCTGATAGAGCGCGCCGGCGAGCTCGAGCCGCACGCGTGCGTCGTTCCAGTGCCTCGGGCGGCGGAAGGCAAGGCCGAGGCGCACGCGCGCGAGCAGCAGCCGCACGCGGCTCTCGAGGTGCAGGTGGCTCTCTGACAGCACTTGCATGGCGTCCTCGAGCTCAGACTCAGCGAAGGCGATGCGGCCGTCGCCGGCCACGCTGCGCGGCGTGAACCAAGCCTGCTCGATGGCCTTCTGCGCATGGGTGATGTTGTCGATCGCGTTGAGCACGCGCAGGTAGGCAGCGATGGCGGAGACCTCGTCGTCGTCGAGCGAGACGGGATCCATCGTCACGGGGAAGTTCGGAAAGAAGCGTCCCTTCGCTTGGTTGAACTCGGGCGTGGAGTAGTGGGCGATGGCGTCCTCGAGGGTCGCCGCCGAGTTGTTGTGGAAGAAGGGCCCCGTGTCGGCCGACTCGATCACCGAGGTGGTGGTGAAGGTGCCGTCGCCGTAGCCCTCCATGCCCGGCCCCTGGGTGAAGGGCGGGTTGTCCGCGCCGCAGTTGTGCTCGATGGGCGCGGTGATCGCGTCGATCCAACAGGGCGGAGGAACGCCCACGGGCTTCACGCGATTCTTGGTGTGGGTGCCGTCTTCCCAAGCTGCATGCAGGATGGGGTCGAAGGGAATGCAGCCCTGACAGGCGGGATTGGGACTGCCCGGAAAGCAACCGAAGGGCAGCTCGTTGTTCGGATAGGTCTCGGTGTACTCACAGAACGAGAGCACCTCGGGCTGGAAGCTCGGGTCCTCGCCGCATACGCCCGACGCAGGATTGTAGGGGTTGTTCGGGAGACAGGTCTGGGGTCCGAAGCACTGGGCCTTGCCCGGAGGCGTGCCGTTGAGGAAGGGATTGCAGGCGTCGCCCTTGGCCCCGGGGATGCCGGGCGGGAGCATGCCACCGGGTGTGCCCACGCGTGCAAAGGCCGACCACACGGGCGTCGGCTCCACCATCGCGCGGTTCGCCGCGCGCGCCACGTGCTCGGGGTTCGAGGCGTCGAAGCGCGTCTTCGGCTTCTCGAGGCCCAAGCAGTAGCCGTCGATGGGGCTGCCTGCCTGGCGGAAGCAGAACTGCTCGGAGCGGCAGGAGCTGTTGTCGACGCACTTGCAGCCCGGCACGTTCGTGCACTGACCCGCCTGACAGCTCGAGTCGCTGCCGGGGCGGTCGTACTGGTCGCAGTCGGCATCGCTGGCGCAGAACATCTGACCGCCCGTGGGGCTCCACTCGGCTGGCTGGAAGAGCTGCTCGCAGACGGCCTCGGCGGGCATCCCGGCGGTGATGATGGGCAAGGGCAAGCTCAGCGGCGCCAGATCGCACCACGAGCCCTCGGCAAAGTACCAACCGAGCGGCCACGAGTAGACCTCCCAGGGATTTTTGCCGTGGATGGGCATGCCGCCGGGGACGGCGGTGCTCGCCTTCACGTTGGGCCCCCAAGCATTGCACGGGGGCAGGCCCGGCGCGCCGCAGGCGAAGTCACAGGCGAGGGCCGGCATGCCGGGGGCCTTGAAGCAATCGTAGGCCGGAAGCGTGGGCCCTGTGCTGCACAGCGAGTTGTAGCTGTAGGGCGGCCAGCTCACGACGTAGTGGCAGTAGGACTCGAACTCGTCGGCGCTGAGCTTGCCGAAGCCGCAGTCCTGCGGCAGGGGCTCGCCCGTCTCGAGGGCGATCTGCTCGGCCACCGGATGCGGACGCGCCACGGTGCCGATGTCGAAGTTGAGGTTGACGCGATTGGCCACGTTCGGCAGCGAAATCAGATCGGTGTTGGCGCTGCCCTGGTTGTGACAGTTGCCACAGCCCGCGCCGTCCGGCACCTCTGGCACGTCACGGCCGCAGGGGTTGCCGTGGATGTCGATGTCGCAGGCGCAGTGCGCGACGCCGCTTTCGTCCTTGCAGCCGCCAGGCGACAGGTCGAACAACTTGCGGCCCGCTTCGACCTTGCTGTCGGCGAAGGCGAGCTTACTCGTGTCGATGTCCTTCTGGCGCCCGATCGCGAGCTGGAAGACGAGCAGATCGTCGGCTTCTTGCTCGCTGGGCACGCGATAGTCGACGCCGGCGATGCGATTCAAGGACTTCGTCATGTGCTGGGCGATGGCGCCCACGGCGAAGCTGTGCAGCGTGCCATCGTGCGGCGCGCCATCACCACCCCAGCCCGTGTTCTCGAGCGTGACGATGCCCTCGCGACGCTCCGCATTGGCGAGCGGCCCGAACAGGATGGGCTTGCCGCGCAGGTCGATGGGCCCGATGTTCGGCGGAAAGCCGCAGGCCGGGTTCGGGATCGGCGAGCGGGCACAGGCGCCCGCGCTCGTGTTGAGACTCGTCGCGATGCCATTGATGCTGGGCACGGCGCGCAGACGCGCTGGCTTGTCGAAGCCGTCCACGTTGCCGCGCACCAAAGCGAGCTGACGCAGCATCTGCGGGCTCTCGAGCTCGGCAAGCTCGGGAACCTGCTCGTGCACGAACAACGGGTCGCTCGCGGGGAGCTTCTGGATGTAGCCCGGATCGATCGTGAAATTGTTGTCGACGCGATGGCAGGTGGAGCAGGTGCGCCCGTTGCCATCGAAGGTCTCCTGGGTGAAGAGGTAGAAGCCGCGCGAAACGGCCGCATCGAGCGTGGCCAGGGACGGCACGTAGAAGTCGGTGTGGATCAAGCCACGAGGGTCTAGCCCCTGCTCCTCGCGCAAGCGCTGCTCGGTGTACATGCGGTGAAACAGGGACGCCCGGCCAAACGCGAGGCCGCCGTCGACGGGCGTCTTGCCTACCTCGCTGATCGCCACGACGTCGATGCGGAAGCCGTCGAGCAGCTTCGTGTCGAAGTCGGCGTCGAGCGCGACCTGATCGGCTCCGTCGACGAGGCTGAGATGACCGACGCGCACCATGACGTCGTTCGCGTCGGGCAGCACGCTGCCGCCGTCTTGGTTGTCGACGAGCCAGACGTCGGCACCTTCGCGACGGTCGAGCCCATCCACCTGCACGGTGATGTGACCTTCGATCAAGTCGAGCAGCGCGAGCCCCTCAGCCGCGAGCGGCTCCACGCTGACGCTTCCGAGGGGGGTGAGACGCATGGCCACGGCTCTGTCACCACCACGCGCCTCGTGGCCCACCAGCCAATCGAGGTACAGCTGCTCGACGGCAGAGGGGTCGGTGAGTGGCTCGGCGCCAGCTCGATCGGTGAGGGTGATTCCGGCCTCGGGATCGTCCGAGGGCTGTTGTGTCGAGGGGCTGACGGCGCAACCGGCGAGGAGGCTCGAGGCGGCGGACGCCAGGAGCCACAGCCGAGGGCTGTGCCCATGAAGGGGGAATTTCATGGGGGCAGTATGTGGAGTCCCCACCCGAACGAGTCAACGGAGGCACCATACCCGCGGGTCAAATTCGCACAGTTTGATTAGGAAGCTCACAGGGAATGGGGGAGTGCTAGAAGCCGCCCGTGTCTTCGGCTGACCTACCCTCTTCGCTCGGCGCGCCCCAAGCTGCGCCGCCCCCGCTCGACGACGACGCCGGCTTTCTGGCGCGCCTCGCCGCACGCTTCACCGCCTGGGCCGAGCGCTACATCCCGGATGCCTTCATCTTCGCGCTGGTCGCCACCTTTCTCGTGGTCGCCGCCGCCATGGCGTTCACGGATGTGACCGCGATGGGTGTCGTGAAGCTGTGGGGCGATGGGTTCTGGGAGCTCATCGCCTTCACGATGCAGATGGCCCTGATCATCATCACCGGCTACGTCGTCGCCACGGCTCCCGCGGTGTATCGACTGATCGCGAGACTCGCCATGCTCCCGAGCTCGCCGCGCGCCGCGGTGGCCATGGTGGCGCTGTTCAGCATGGTGTCGTCCTGGTTCAACTGGGGCTTTAGCCTGATCTTCAGCGCCATGCTCGCGAAGGAGGTCGCGCGCCGCGTGCAAGGCGTCGACTACCGCGCCGTGGGCGCGAGCACGTTCATGGGGCTCGGCAGCGTGTGGGCGCAGGGCTTGTCGGGCTCAGCCGCGCTCCAGATGGCGACCGAGAGCGCGCTGCCCGCTTCGATCCGCGCCATCGTCGCTGCCGACGGTCAGGTGCCAGGGGGCGTGATCGGCCTAGAGCACACGATCTTTCTCTGGCAGAGCCTGCTCAGCGTCGCGATCGAGATGCCGATCGTCACGCTGCTCTTCTACTTCGCCACGCCCACAGGCGCGCGCGCGAAGACGGCCGCCGATCTCGGCATCGACCTCGGAAGCTCACCCGTGGACCTACCTGCGCCTGAGCAGAAGGGCACGCCAGGAGAGTGGCTCGAGCACTCGCGCATCCTCAACGTGCTGTTCGTCGTGTTGAGCGTCAGCTACTTCGCGCAGTACTTCGCGAGTCAGAAGCACGTGCTGTCGGCCCTCAACTTCAACACGATCAATCTGTTCTTCATGACCCTCGGCGTGCTGGCCCACGGCACGCCCGCGCGGCTCATGCGCGCCGTGAAAGAGGCCACGCCGGGCGTGTGGGCGATCATCCTGCAGTATCCGTTTTACGCAGGCATCGCAGCCATCATCTCGAAGACGCACTTGAACGCGCACATCGCAGATTGGTTCGTCAGCATCTCGTCCGCGAAGACTTTCCCCGCCCTGATCGCCGTCTACTCGGCGGTGCTCGGCATGTTCGTGCCGAGCGGAGGCTCGAAGTGGGTGATCGAAGCGCCCTACGTGATGCAGGCGGCCCACGACCTGAAGGTGCACCTCGGCTGGATGGTCGCCGTATACGACCTCGGAGAAGCGGTGGCGAACCTGGTGCAGCCGTTCTGGATGCTGCCGGTGCTCGGCCTGCTCGGGCTGCGCGCGCGCGACATCATGGGCTACACGTTTCTGACGTTCCTCGTGCTGACCCCGGTCGTGCTGATCATGGTGACCGTGCTCGGCGCGACCCTACCCTACCCGCTCTGAGCCATCGACCCCTGCGCGCGCGCAACGCTTCCGGCATCGGCGACGCCGGTCATCGATCCGAGGCGCGGAGCCACCTGCCCGTAGGTCGCCTCGCGCGTACCCGTGGTGTCGACACGCATGGCGCGATGGGAGAGCTCGTCCTCGGTCAAAGGCTCGTAGTGCGCAAGAAAGCTGTCGAGGAGCTCGATGCGCGCGTCGCTCACGCTCGCTTTGTGCTCACGCGCGCGCAGGCGTTGCTCGAGGACCTCGCGTGGCGCCGTGCACTCGAGGAACAAGCACGGCACGGACAAGGCCGCGGCGAGCTCGTAGAGCGCGCGCCGATGGGCCCGCGAACGAAAGCTGGCGTCGACGATCACCGAGCGTCCGCTCGAGAGGATGGTGCTCGCCCGGGCGAAGAGCTCGGCGTACAGGGCCTCGGTAGCGTCGGCACTGTAGCCACGCTGCGCGTCGAGCCGTTGCGCGGGGGCTACGCCCTGAAGCTGCTTTCGCAGCCTGTCGCTCTGCAGCACCGGCGCGCTCAGCTCGTGGGCGAGGCGCTGCCCAAGCCGCGACTTTCCGCTGCCGATCACGCCTCCCACCGCGAGCAGCACCGCGGGCGCCCTCGTCCCGCACGACAGGCGATGGCCGAGGCGCACGAGGCGCTCTGCGTGCGCGCGCGATGCCTCGGCCTCACCGCCCCCTTGCGCGGCGCGTGCCTCGCAGACCTTCGCGCGAACGAGCGCCCAGTACGTCATGAAGAAATCGAGCAGCGCGTAGAGGCCATGATCTGCGCTCTCGCGGGCGTAGTGCGCGACGAAGCGCTCCGCGAGGTCGAAGCGTCCGGCCTCACACAGGTTCATGGCCATGAAGGCCACGTCGGCACACACATCAGCGACGCGAAACGCGCGATCGAACTCGACGCAGTCGAGCACCCGAATGCTGCCATCCGGCAGAAAGTAGACGTGATCGAGCCTCAAATCACCGTGTCCGTCGCGTACGTGGCCCGCACGCAGGCGCGCTTCGATCACGGGCAGAAGGCGCGACACGCCGCCGAGCTGGGCGTCACAGAGCTCGGCCTCGGCCTCCTTCGTGAGCGCACGCCCAAAGCAGGCCGCGAGCGCCTCGAGGTTTTCACTGACGTGGGCCTCGAGCGTCGCCCTCGCGCCAGGGCCGCTTGGGTCGCGATCGATCTCGGCCCGGGCATGAAACTCGGCCAGCACGGTGGCCAACGCCTCGAGATGCTCCACCGAAAGCGCTGACCTCGCGAGCATCACGTCGGCGCGCAAATCGTCCGACAGACGGCGCATGTGCACGACGTAATCGAGGGCAGGCCCCTCACCGCCAAAGCGCGGCGTGCCGTCCACGCCTTCGGTCAGAGGCAGAACGCCGAGGTAGACGTCGGGCGAGAGCCTGCGATTGAGTCGCACCTCGGCCTCACAGGCAGCCTTACGCAGGGCCAAGCTGCTGAAATCGAGGAAGGGAAAGCGCACCGGCTTCTTGAGCTTATAGACTTCGCTCGGCCCCAGAAAGACCCGGGAAATGTGGGTCTCGCAGTGCTCCGGATGGGCCCGTTCGAGGGCAGCTATCAAGTCGTCCGGTAGCCTGTCCATGATTTGCGCCTCCAGGCACAAGCCTGCGCGAAAATACGTGCGAAAGCGAGCTGCTCGGGTGCGGCCTCCTTTTCAAACGCACCCCTTGGGCCCACAGTTCTTCCATGGGACACACGCCCGTCACCGATCGGAAACTCGTGCTCTTCGATGGCGAGTGCAACGTCTGCAACGGCAGTGTGCTGTTCATCATCGACAGAGACCCCGAAGAGCGTTTCGTGTTCGCACAGTTGAAGTCGGAGCTCGCCCAGCGCACGTTGCGTGAGCGCGGCCTGAGCGACCCCACGCTCGACAGCATCGTGCTCATCGACGGCGAACGCGTGTACACCCACTCGAGCGCGGCTCTCCAGATCGCCCGCCATCTCAGCGGGCCCTGGCCCTTCGCCGCGGTGCTGTTCGCGGTTCCGAAGCGCCTGCGCGACCTCGCCTACCGAGCCTTCGCGGCACGACGTTATCGCTGGTTTGGCAAGGCCGAGCAGTGTCGCGTGCCTACTGCCGAGCTGCGTCGGCGCTTCGTCGCCTGAAACGCGAATGGCCGTCGCCTCGACAGGGCAAAGCAGCGCCTTCATAGCTGAGCGCGAAGTCGAGGTCGTTTGATGCCCGTGGCTGGAGATTTGTTGCGCGACACGCGCGTGTCACCCGATACCACCCGAGAAGGCCGCTACCGCACCGAGATCCCCGACAGCTGGAACATGCTGTACGCGTTCGGCGGGCTGACCATGGCGACGGCAGTGCAGGCCGCGCGCGAGACGCTGACGCAGAAGAGCTTCGACCTCTTGAGCGCCAGCGCCACCTTCCTCGCGCCGATCCACGCGGGTCCGGCTAGCATCGACGTGCGCACGTTGCGCAGAGGCAAGGGCTCCGAACAGATGGCCGTCGATCTGCGCGCCGGCGAGGGCGATCACAGCGACTTGCACGTGTCGGTCACCTTCGGTCCCAAGCGTGCGAGCGACACACGCTTCGCCGATCCCGAGCGACCCGACGTGCCCGCACCCGCCGACACCCATCCGCCCACGCCCCCGCCCGATTTCCCGACGCTCGACCTGCCCTACTACAAGAGCGTCGAGATCAAGAGTTGCATCGGCCGCATGCCCTGGGATCAGACGTGGGAGGGCGGACGCGCGCGCTGGGTCGGATGGTTTCGTTTCACCCACACGCCCCGCCGCGCGGACGGCACGCTCGATCCACTCGCTTACATTCCGCCCTGCGACATGATCGGCCCTGCCCTGCTCCAGGCCCGCGGCCCCAAGGCCTCGCCGGTGATGGTGGTGAGCCTCGAGATCAGCGTGCACTTTCTCGAGAGCACGCGCAGCGAGTGGCTCTTGCAGGACACCCAGATGTACCACGCAGGGGACGGCTACGCGTCGGGCATGGTGCACCTGTGGGACGAGTCCGGGGCGCTCGTGGCCCACGCGATTCAACGCGCCGTCATGCGTCCTTTGCCCGGTGGCTTCCCCCGCACTGCGCGCTAATTTGGTGACGTGGCCCACGTTCACGCGCGGGTCGGAAGCCGTTTGCTAGACTGGCGTGATGGACCGAGCGTCTCCCCCACGCAAAAAGCTCAGCGAAGCCGAGCTGGAGCAGTTGCGCGCGGCGGTGCTCGAGCGCGCCAAGCACATGAGCGAAGAAGACCTGCGCGTCTTGCTCGCCGACGA
>CAYNOM010000248.1:0-8420 GCA_964398415.1 uncultured Polyangiales bacterium
CGAGACGAGCTCCTCGATCGGGCGCGCAGGCGGCGCGGGCAAGACGGTGACGTCCTCGCCCACGCCGCTCACCTCTTGCACCTGCATGCCGCTGAGGGTTGCCACGACGGTGCGCGTCACGGAGACGAGCCCGCTGGCGCGGGCCAGATCGCCGCGGGCTTTCTCGCGGTTCGAGGTGGCGAGGGCGAGCTCGACGGGGGCGGCGGTGCCCGCTCGCACGAACAGCTCGACCTGCGCCGTCTGGGCCTCGGCTTGGCGGAAGGCCTGCTCGGCCACGGCGCGAAAGGCGACTGCACGCGCGTAGTTGTAGAACGCCTCGCGCGCCTGCAGCTCGATCTGCGCCTCGGTGGCCTCGATGCCGATCTTCTTGGCCTCTGCCGCCTTCGCGCTCGCCTCGTAGCCGGGCCAGATGCGCAGGAAGAGGTCGCTCACCGGGTACTTGAGCTCGGCCCCGAGCGTGTAGTTGTTCTCGGGCTGCGTAAACGCGTCTCTCGAGGCTGGGTCGCTGAACAACTCGCCGAGATCCATCAGGACCGGCGCAGTGCCCGGATTGAAGCCCGCGATGTGCTCCTCCGTGGGCGTTGGAAAGAACTCTAGATCGTTCCGTACCCGCTTGATCCGCTTGTACTGCGCGAAGAGGGTCACCGTCGGCAGCACGTTGGTCCACGTGGCGTCCGCGCTGGCCTGGGCACTCGCGGCGTCCGAGCGCGCGCTCTCGACTTGATACGATCGGGCGAGCGTGCGCTGTGCCACCTGGTCTGCCGTGAGGCCCGAGCCTTCCGTGATGATGGCGTCGTGCAGATCGAACTCCTCGATCGGACGCTCTTGCTTGGGCTGCAGAGGCTGTGGCGCGTCGGGCGCGGGCTGTGGGGCGGGCACGGCATCCTGGCCCGCGCTGTGGAGGGGGGCTTGGAGCAGCCCGAAGAGCGCAAGGGGCGCGAGGCGTGAGGGACGGATCGGCATGGGCATCACCTAGAGTCGCGGGGCGTCCAAGGTCAACGATTCTCTATCATACGTCTGACAATGATTGGCGCCAGATTGGAGCATACACTTCGTGGGCCAGCTCTCACGCCGCGACGTGAGCTTGGCGCGGCCGAATGCGCATCAGGATCGCGTACATCGCGGGCACGACCAGGAGCGTGAGCAGGGTCGACGCCGTGAGCCCGGAGATCATCGCCCAGGCGAGCGGCGGCCACAGCGTGCTCTCGGACAGGGCGAGAGGCAGAAGGCCGGCCACGGTGGTCGTGGAGGTGAGCAGGATGGGGCGCGTGCGGCGCTGCACGGCTTCGCGCATGGCGTCTTCGGCGCTCATGCCAGAGGCGCGTGCGTGATCGGCGACGTCGAGCAGGACGATCGCGTTGTTCACGACGACGCCCGCCAGGGCGAAGATGCCGAGCAGCGACATGAAGCCAAAGGGCTGGCCGCTGATCCAAAGGCCAGGGATCACGCCGGCGGCCGAGAGCGGGATCGTGGTGAGCACGATGCCGACGCGGCGAAACGAGTTGAACTCCACGAGCAGGAAGCCGATCAGCATCAGCAGGCCGAACGGCAGCGTCATGATCAGTGCCGAGCTCGCGTCCGCAGAGCCTTCGCCTTCGCCGCCCATCTCGAGCGACACGCCCTCCGGTAGCTCGAGCGCTGCGAGCTTCGGCTCGAGCTCTCGCATCACGGACGTGAAGGTGGCATCGCCCTCGAGCTCGGCGAGCACGGTCGTGACGCGCTTGCGATCGCGATGGCGGATGGCGGACGGCAGCCATTGCGTCTCGGTTTCGGCCAGCTCGGACAGGGGTACGTCGCTCATGGGCTGCGCCAGGGAGATGCCCACCGAGTCGAGAAGCTCGGGTGGCAGGTGGCGGCCGAGGGGCGAGCGCACCAGCACCGGCACCGGATCGCGCGCGCCTCGGAGCTTTCCGATCTCGAGGCCGTGGGTTTCGCCGAGCAGCGCGAGCACCACGTCGGTGCGCGAGATGCCGAGGCGCGCCGCCGTGGCGTCGTCGACGCGGATGCGTAGCGCCGGCACACCCGTGCCGAGGGTCTCACGCACGTCGGCTGTGCCCTCGACGCTCGACACCTCGCGCAGCACCTGCTCGGTGGCGCGCGCGATGCGCTCGAGGTCGGGGCCGAACACGCGCACCTCGATCGGCGCCGCCATACCGGGACCTTGCTCGAGCTTCTTTGCGGCCACACTCAGCTCGGGCAGCTCTTCGCGTGCGAAGGCGCGCACCCAGGCTTGCGTGTCTTCGACGGAGCTCACGTCGCGCGTGGTGACGACGAGCTCGGCGCGATGGGGGCTCTTCGGCCAGGCCCACAGGTTGTAGTAGAAGTGGGGCGAGCCGCGGCCGATGAAGCTCGTCACCGAGAGCACCTCGTCGCGCGACTCGAGGGCTCGCTCGAGCTTCAAGGAGAGCGCATCGATGCGATCGATGCTCGCGCCCTCGGGCAACGACAGCTCGACGATCAACTGATTGCGATCGCCCGAGGGGAAGAAGGCCCGATCGAGGTACGGTGCCGTCGCGATCGAGGCTAGGACCACGAGGGCCGCGCCGGCGAGCACGCTCTTCTTCCGGCCCACGGCGAGCTCACCTGCGCCGCGACCGAGTCGCGTCATCCAATGCTCGCGGGCCTCAGGGTTCGGCTTCAGCAGCGCCGCGAGCACGGGCGTCACGAACAGCGCGAACAGGTAGCTCATGCCGAGGGTCAGCGTGATGACCACGGGCAGGGCGATGGTGAACTCGGCCGTGGGGCCATCGGCCATCAACATCGGCACGAAGGCGGCCACGGTGGTGCCCGTGGCCGAGCCGAGGGGCGCCGCGAGGGACACCACGGCATCGCGCATGGCATCGATCTTGGTGGCACCGGCATCGAGGCGGCTCTGTACATCCTCGGCGACGACGACGGCGTTGTCGACCAACATGCCGATGGCGATCACGAGCGCGGCGATCGACATCTGATGCAGGACGCCGCCCGTCGCGGCGTACACGCCGACCGACGCGAGGGTCACGAGCGGCACCACGGCCGACACCACGAGGCCCATGCGCAGGCCCATCATCAACATCAACAGCACGCCGACGATCACCACGCTCTGCACGAGGTTTCCGCTCAGGTTCGTGAGTCGAGCCTTCACGTGATCGGGCTGAAAGGCCACCTCCTCGATCGCGAAGGGGGCGAGCTTGGGCTGCATTTGAACAACCATCGCGCGGACTTCTTCGCCGAACTTCACGAGGTCGACAGGACGCTTGGGGACGATGCCGAGGCCCACCGCCGCGCGTCGGTCGACGCGCATGCGTTGGTCAGCGGGCGTCTTCTGCCCGAGCGACACCTTGGCCACGTCGCCCAGGGCGACCGCGTTGCCGCCTTGCAGCGGAATCGGCGTGCGCTCGAGGTCTTCGACGCTGCGGAACTCGGCGTCGGGTCGAAGACTTGCCGTGCGCCCGTCGAGCTCCACGAATCCGGCTGGAATGGTGGTGTGGCGCGAGGCCAAGACCCCCGCCAGCATGCGTGGCGTGATCCCGAGACGGGCGGACACCGTGGGATCGAGCTCCACCGTCACCTGCTCGCCGGGATCGCCGATGCGCACCACACGCGCCACGTTGGGCATGCCGAGGAGAGAGCGCTCGAGCTCGTCGGCCGCGCGCGACAGGGCGTCGAGCTCGCCGCCCGTCACCGCCAACACCACCGCCTCCGGATCGCTGATGTCGCGGTTGAGCTCGATCGTTTCGGCGTCTGTGGGCAGCTCGCGCTGGGCCTTGTCGAGGCTCTCGCGCACGTGATCCCAGATGCGGTCGATCTGGCGCGTGTCGTTGGAGTCGTGCAGCTCGAGGGTGATCACCGCGAAGCCCGCACGCGCGGTCGAGTCGACGCGCTTGAGCTCGACGACCTGGGCCAGCTCCTCTTCGATCGGCTCGACGACCGTGCGTTCGATGGTCTCGGGGTCGGCCCCAGGGTAGGGCGCGATCACGATGGCCCAGCGATCGCTCATCTCCGGGTCTTCGAGCCGAGGCATGGTGACAAAGGCCGCGATGCCTGCGAGGGCGAGCAGTGCGGCGATGGCGAGCGTGACGCGCGGGCGCTCGAGCAGCGTCGTGAGAAAGCCCTTCATGGCTTCGCCTCCTCGACCCGCTCACCGTCGACGAGGCCCGTGTAGCCGGCCGTGATCACTCGATCGCCATGGCGTAGCTCGCCACGCACGGCGACACGCTCCCCGAGCAGACGCAAAAGCTCGACGAACACGCGCTCGGCGCGACCCTCGGTCACGCGAAACACGGCGGCGTCCACTCCAGCAGGGGCCACGACAGCGCTCGCGGGCACCGTCAGTAAGGGCTCGGAAGTGAGCTCGAAGCGCACTTCCGTGGCCGAGCCGGGGTGGATCAGGTCGAGATCGTCTTCGAGAGTGACGATCACGGGAAACATGCGTCCCGGACCTGCCGCGCTCAGGGCGACCGAGAGCACTCTGCCCTGCGCGGCGCGCGAGGTGTCGAGCGGAAATCGGAGCTCGGCTTTGGCGCCGGGTCGTAGGCTGCGCGCGATGCGGCCGGGCACGTCGACCTCCACCTCGAGGCCGGCATCTCCCGAGATCACGATCACGGGCTGACCCGGACCCGCGAACTCACCCACCTCGAGCTTCACGGCCACCACAGTGCCCGCGAATGGCGCGCGCAGCTCGGTCTCGCGCAGGTTGCGCTCGGCTTCGAGGCGCTGCACGTCGGCGGCATCGCGCTGGGCGCGCGCCGCTTCCACAGCCGTACCGATGCGATCGATCTGCGCCTTGCTCACGGCCTCCGCCGCGTCGAGCTCCGTGAGTCGTTGCCGGTCGCGCTCTTGCATCGAGAGCTGCGCTTCGGCCTGGCGCGCGGTGGCCGCCGCGGCACGGGCGCCGTGGCCAAATCCGCGACCGTCGATGCGCGCAAGCAGCTGGCCCGCCTCGACCCGATCGCCCACGCGCACCGGCCGTGCGACCAAGCGCCCAGGCACCGTGAACGACAGCATCGCCCGATCGCGCGCGCGGGCGGCGCCGTGGGCACGAAACACCTGGGTTGTGGGCCCGAGCTGCACCGCCGCGGTGGTCACGCGTCGGGCGGGGCGCTCGCGGCGGCCCGCCTCGCTGGCACGACCGTCGGTCGACAGCGCGACTAGGCCGAGCGCGACGCACGCGAGAACGCCGAGGATCACGTACTTCAAGGTTGGGCTACGCATGATGCCTGCCTCTGATCACGGGCTGGGGACCCGGTCCTCATTGGATTGGCCGACCGGTCAACCCAAGCTTTGCTGGTGATTGGCCGACCGGTCAAGAAAGAATCTCCGCGGCTCGGGTTGGGCCCCAAACTCGCCTTGACGCGCGGACGGGCCTAAGCTGCGGACGCGTGCAGGAGGAAGTCCCAAAGAGCCCCGTCGTCGAGTGCCCCCACGCGGCCGAATGTCCGGGTTGTCCCCAGATCGCGAATCCTTACGAGGATCAGCTCGCCGCCAAGCGACATCGCCTCAGCCGCGCGCTTCGAGCCTACAGAGAGCTCGGCGACGCGAAAGTTCCCGAGGTTCAGCCGGCATCTCTGCTTCGCGACTACCGTACTCGGGCCAAGTTGGTGAGCGACCGAACGGGCGCCCTGGGCCTGTTTCGCGAGGGCACCCACGAGGTGATCGACTTGCCCGGCTGCGTGGTGCTCGACCCGCGCGTGGCCCGCGCAGTCCGTGTGCTGCGCGAGCTTCTGCGAGTGAGTCCCATCGTCGAGGGGGTCGACGTGGTGGCGGTGGAGGGCGGGTGTCTCGTCACGTTGCTCGCCTCGAAGGAGATCGAGCGCGCTCAGCTGACGACACTCGCGGCGCGTCTCGTGCAACGCGAGCCGAGCGTGCTCGGGGTCGCGCTGCGGCGCCGTGAGGAGAGAAGCCCGCAGCTCTTGTCGGGCTCGCTCGAAGTGCTCTCTGGGCCCGACGCGGCACCGCGTCGCATTGCCTCGGATCTTCCGGTGCATCTCGTGTCGCACGGCGGCTTCGTGCAGGCCCACGACGGGACGGCCGCGGCCATTCAGCGAGCCATTGCGACGCGCCTCGACGCGCTCGTTCACGCGCCCCGCGTGCTCGAGCTGTACGCGGGCGCCGGGGGCCTATCGCTGTGGCTCAGCGCGCGCGGGGCGAAGGTGACCGCGGTCGACTCGTTCGCACCGGCGGTAGAGCGCTTGGGGCGCGTGGCGCGCGAGCAGGGGCTCGCCATCGACGTGCGTGCAGAGGATGCGGCGCGCGCAGTGACCCGTCTCGTCGAGAGCCGGCAGCGCTTCGATGCGGTGATCGTGAATCCGCCACGTCGCGGCCTCGACCCAGCTGTGCGCGAAGCCCTCGCGGCGCTCGCGCCAAAGCTCGTCGCCTACGTGTCCTGTGAGCCGAGCACGCTCGCCCGCGACCTCGCCCATCTCGCGCTGCTCGGCCAGGGGCTGGGCGAGCTCTTTGCATTCGACATGATGCCGCTCACCGATCAAGTGGAGGCGCTCGCGTTTGTCGAGGCGGCCGCTGTGCCCACGCCCGAGGTCGTGCATGAGGCCGAGGGGTTCATCGCCGTGGTGAAGCCACCCCACGAGCCCATCGCGGGTCGCGTGCGCTCGCTGACGGCGCGCGTTCGTGAGCTGCCTGGGCTCGAGGATGCGCGCTGCGTCACACCGCTTCGGCCCGGCGCGAGCGGCCTTGCCCTGTTTGCGCGAGACGCGGCGAGTGAAGCCTCGCTGCGCGAAGCACTGTCTGAGGGGGCGCGTAGCTATCAGGTGCTCGCGAAGGGCATCACCCACAAGCGCGGTCGCATCGAGCGTACGGTGCGAGAAGGCAAGAAGAAGGCGCGCGCCCAGACGCGCTTCGTGCGACAAGAGGTGATCTCGGGGCACAGCTTGCTCAGGGTGTGGTCCGACACGGGGCACGATCTCGAGATCGTTCAGCACCTCGCATCCCTTGGGCATCCAGTCATCGGCATGCCTGCGCCGGGCGACCGCCGCACGAACGTCCACTTCGCGATGCGCCACGGGCTCGACAGGCCGTTTCTTCACGCCCACGCGGTGTCGCTCGGTCCGGCCGAGGAGGGCCTCTCCCTCGAGACGGGGCTCGCCGCCGACCTGCGCTTCGTGCTCGACAGCCTACGCGCGTCGGGTCAGGCCGCGGGTCGATCGGTGCGGGAGACGGCCCCGACGATCCAGCGCTTCACGTAGAGGTCTGCTTCCTCACGCGTGGCGCACACCTTGAAGTGCTCCTTGGACGGCTGAAGCCATAGAACGGCCGTCAGCACGCCGCGGATCAGCGTCTGGGTGATGACGAAGATCACCGCGGCTTGCTCCGCCCGCTCATCCATGGGGAAGCGCTCCTTGAGCCGGCGCATGTGCTCCGCTTGCATTCGCCGCTGGGTTGCGGTCACCGGGCGCGTCGAGTGGGTGGTGTCGAACAGGATGGCAGCACGCTGTTCCCTGGGCGCGTTGGGCGCCATGCGGTAGCGCCGCTCGAGGATGGCCTCGACCTCTTCGAGGTAGGCCTTGAACTGGGCGTCCGAGGGAAAGCCGGAGAGCTCCACTACGATGACAGGGCCACGGTCGATCACGCGAATCTCGTTGGGGGGAGCGACCACGGACATTTACCCCGCATGATAGCCAGTTCGTGTCGCGAACGCGTAGCGCGAATCGATCTGACGGTGGTCTGCTTCACAGCGCGATGGGACGCGTCAAACTGGCCGCAAGCCCGACAGAAACACCTTGAGGGTGGCCGCGAGATAGCGCTCGTCGCACACCTCGTCGGACTCGGTGAGCACGCACGACTGCATGATCGGACGTTCGTTGAACCAGCCGCGCACCAGGGCGAAGAACTGGGCCAGGATGTACTCGGGCTCGACGTCGTTGCGAACGTGTCCGAGGCGCTGACCTTCGCGCAGAAGCTCGACCCCGGAGCGCGTCAGATCCTGGCTCAGGTCGGCGCAGTGCTTGTCGTTTTCGACGGCCATCCACGACCACAGGCGCACCACGTTGGGATTTTGCTGCAGGAAGCGAAAGTAGACGACGAGCGAGTCTTCGATCAGCGAGAAGTCGGGTACGCGCTCGCGCAGCATGGCCTCCTGCTGCACGCCGTACTCTTCCATCACGCTGGTCTTCACGATGTCCCAAAGCTCGCGCTTCGACCCAAAGTGGTGGTGAATGAGGCTCTTGGTCACGCCTGCGCGCTTCGCGATCGTGGCCATCGAGGTGGCCGCGAAGCCCTGCTCGACGAACAGATCTTCGGCCGCCTTCAAGATGGCGTGCCGGGTCTTGTCGCCGTCGACGTTGCGTATGGTGAGGTCGGTGTCCATGGTGCGATTGACCGGTCGGCCAGTCTTCACCCTAACCAGGGCGACCGCTTTTCGCAAGGTTCGGGGCGTGACTCAACCGAGCAGAAGGCCGAGTGGGTCCTCGAGCCTGCGCTTGATC
>CAYNOM010000249.1:0-8416 GCA_964398415.1 uncultured Polyangiales bacterium
AGGTCGGCACGACCGAAGGGCGCGCTTATACGCGTTCGCTTTACGCGAACGCGAGGGGGCACTACTCTGCCCGCGCAATGGCAGAGACTTGGTACGTGCAGGAGTACCGTTGCGAGGAGTGCGGTGAGCAGTTCTGGGCCGCGAGAACGTCTCAGTTCTGCTCGAGCGCGTGCAGGGGGCGCGCGTGGCGAAAGCAACGAGGACGCGGCGGGGCTCCGGACCTGGCGGACCTCTGCGAAGAGTTCCTCGGACGGCGCGGCGTCGGCAGCCGCACCTACTCGAAGCTCTATCCGCAAATGCTCCGAGCCGTGGCCGCCGAGCTTCGAACCCGCGGCTGGGATCCCATCTCCTTGCTGCTCTCCCATCCAGATGACCCGAGCCATCCCGAGGACACCGCACCAGGAGGCATCGAGAAAGGCGCGGGCGTTCGACGCCGCAAATGGCTGCACCCGCCCGAGCAAGAGATCGATCTCTTGCTCGAGGCCATCGAGATGCGGCGCCAGGACAACCTCTCGGTCGCATGGCACGTGGATCGGCTTGAGGTCCTGAAGAAGTGGCTCGACCAGGAGATCGAACGCGAGAGGGCCAGCGAGTAACGCGCCCCTGACACCGCGGTCCGGCGCGTCGGGGTCCCCGTACCCCGACGCCGAACGCTCGAGAGGAGGGGAGCGGAGCGCTTAACCTGGGGACTTCGTCCCCAGCCCCCTTGGAGGCGCTACGCGCGGGAGGGCGAGGGCCGTGCCCGCCCCGAGCCCCCCGGCGCGTAGCGCCCTGGTCGGCCAAGCACGGCCCGGGGATCCGGAAACTCTGGCGGGTAGTGCTCGCGTTCGCGTAAAGCGAACGCGTATAAGCGCGCCCTTCGGTCGTGCCGACCTCGGGATTGTCCACTCAGTCCCATCCGGTCGCTCGGCGCCTAATCGTCGCGCTCGTTCGCGTCGCGCTCGTTCGTTTTCGTCGAGTCGATGTCCACTTCGATGCGCACGCGGCCACGCCAGCTGAGAGCCCCGTGCACGTGATAGGCAGTAGCCAGCAAAGGTGCCCGAGAGGGATGAGCGCTCGCCGCGGCCCGCCCCGCTCTCAAGCGTTTGGCGTCGGGGTAAGGGGACCCTGACGCGCGGTCCCCACGGAGTGATTTCCCGTACAGCCGGACGTTGCCCCGGACGTTGCCCCGGACGTCCGGCTGCATAAGGTTTCGGCACGTTACGGCAGGAGCGGGGTCGCGTCGTCTGGCGCTGGGGCCCCAGCGCCCCCAGGGTGGCGCTCAGATCGAACGAAACGGGGCCTAGAGGGCGCGTTTCCGGTTCTGCTGGCTCGGGTCGGGCTCAGACCCTGTCGGGCGTTCTAGGCCCCTTGGCGAGCGTTCCTCGCGAGCTCGAAACCTCACTCGCAACTCGCTCGGCTCGAACGGGGGGGCTGGGGGCAGCGAGGAGCTTTGAGGGGGCTGGGGGTTGCACTCGCTCCGCTCACCTGGGGCGCTGCCCCAGCCCCCGCGCTGCCGTCTGCCCCTAGCGCGAAGCGCGTCGCTGGACGGCCGACCTTTGGGAGGTCCGGACGGCGTTCTTCTGGGCGACTTTCGTCCTCGCCCCTGGGGGGCTCGCGCGAGCGCGCGTTCTTAAAGATTCTCTCTCTGATTCTCTCTCTGATTCTAAAGGAGAGCGCCCCTCGTATCCCGTGGGGGGCGCCCCTCGTATCCCGTGGGGGGCGCCCCTCGTATCCCGTGGGGGCGCCCCTCGTATCCCGTGGGGGCGCCCCTCGTATCCCGTGGGGGCGCCCCTCGTATCCCGTGGGGAGCCGTTCAGCTGTGGATAAGCATTTCGCTGCCCCGGGGACTCTCGGACAGCGGACCCGCGCCCACCCACTACACTTCGGCCCCGTGCGCAGCCCGTCGATTGCTCGGCATTATCGGCAGCGAGCGGACGCTTTCTACAAAGCGGTCCAGCTCCTGGACCTCGATATTGAGTATGGCCATGCGGTGGGGTTGCTCGCAGTACATGGCGGGATTGCACTAGCGGATGCCGTGCTCGTCGCGGAAGAAGGCGAGCGCAGCAGAGTTGAGGACCACGCTGTTTCCGCCAAGATGCTCGAGAAGCTCTGCACAGCGCGAAAGATCGACAGCGCGGGCGTCAAACACTTGCGCGAGCTTATATCGAACAAGACTCGCTTCTCGTACGGTGAACAAGAGGTGCGCGACAGCGAGTTCAAGCGAGCGAAGATGAGAATGGAGCAGTTCTTCAAGTGGGTGTACAGCTCGTTCCCCGAGCTTGCGAGAGTCGAGGAGTCCAACAATGCCGGACCACTTTGAGCGCAGAGCCAGAGAGCCCGTCGCCCACTGCTTGAACCGACGCTTAGTCGTTCCGCGCGTCTACTTCGAAGCGAAGTGGCCGCGCGAGGAGTCGGCGACATACGACTTGCTCGTGCTCGATCGCGACGGCAACGGCGACGCGCACGTTGTACGGATACGCAAGGTGGCGAGCAAAGCGCTTGCCGAAGTACCGACGTTGTTCGAGGTGGACGCGCCCTACCGCTGGGTTGCATTCCTTCGCGGAACCGAAGACGAAAATGCGCTGACCGAACTCGCCAAGAAAGACGTGCTCTACGCGAAGGACTCTGCTGGCCGGATCGGTGTCATTGAAGTCGTCACGATGGCCGACGGAGATCTCGGGGCCAATGTACTGATCGCTGCCGAGCGGTTTCCGGGCGCATTCTATGACCTCTCGACGGCATTCTCTGGCTCACACAAAGCCGACATGGAAATCTCCTAGCGCGTCGTTGCTTGTCATCGCGGCGAGGGTGGGCGTCGCTCTAGTTGCGGACGACACGCCGAGATTTTTCGAAGATGCTCGCAAGAGCTGCGCGCGTTTCCCCATCAGCAATCCCAGCAAGCCATCGCAGAGTTGCCGCTTCGCGTTCGCTGAGTTCAACCTCAGCACTGCCAAACAAGGCATCGCGCAACTGAAAGTAGTTTGGGCACGGCTGCATGCCATCACCAGCGTGATAGCAACTGCACAGAGGACACCTCTCGCTGTTCGTCATTGTCCCCTCCTCACATGCACCATGTCCTCGTCATCAATGCGCCAGGCGAACGCACGTCCCTCGGAACACTCGGCCTCGGCGAGGCCTTGAAGCGCCGACCTCAAGCTCTCGCGGAATTTCCGAAGCCTGCCAGCACTCGACCCGCTGAGTTCACGCAAGCGCTCAACAGAGATGGGCAACGGGTCACGATGGGTCGCGTAGTAGCCATGCAGCCACTTAGCGAGGTACCCGCGACCGAGAGCGAGTCGTGCTGACGACTGCAACCACGTATGCGCGCCGGGGGCAAAGAGCCTGGTGATGGTGGGGCTCACACGGGCGTACCACGCATCTCGTGACTGATCGTGGAACGCCTCCTCAACCAGGTGGCCACCGTATACGAAAGTCATCCCACCCGAGGGGTTCCTCGCCATCACGCGGACGCTTGGCTCCAACAGCGCCGAGAAGGCCTCGCCCAACCAAGTGTGGTCGGACTTGCCAGTGTGGCGCCCGATCGACCGAAGGAACGAGCGCGCATGGAAGGTCACCTCGTTGCCAAGGGTCGTCCGTCTACAGCGGTGCCAAAGCTCAAGGCACACGTCGAGTTCGGGCTGATAGAGCTGAGGCCCCGTGTAGTAAACAGCGAACGGTGGCAACACCGGCAGGAGACGGTCCACGTATCGCGGCCGGTCAATCCGAGCGACCGGCGTAGATGCCGAGAAAACTGCCGAGCGCAAAATCGCATTGGGCGCACCGCGCTTCTCGTCCGGCCACAGAGGCAGCTGGACCAGCTTGGTTGGCACCAACGCTGCAGCCTGCTCCGCAATTTCGCGGAAGCGGGTTTTGTCGCTTTCGTTGGAGGCATTCGTCATGCGCACCCTTCGCGTTGATGCAACGGTAAGAACCGCTGCGGCCAGCAAACACCCGGTTTTAGTTCGGATTGCAGTACTTGGCGCCGACAGGACCCGTGCATTTCGTGCCCGCGCAATCGCTATCGCCACTGCACGCGTACGTGCATCGCTTGGCGCCGTCCGGACCCTTGCACAGCCCGTCACCAAGGCCTTCGGCCCCGCAATCAGCATCCGCCGAACAAGCGTCACCGAAATCCGAAACCGCTTCGCACGTGGTGAGCTTCTCGCGCGGAAAGCAGTACTCGTCCTCAATGCCGAGCACGCTCGTCGCCGATGACTTCGACGGCGCTCCATCTGGGCAAAACCCCGCAGGTGCAATCTGCACGCAGTATTGGCCGTGCGGCTGGCTGCTGAACGTCATCGACACGCATCGGCTGCCGTCCTCGCACTCGCTGTCGCTCGCGCACGCTCCACACCCCGACACCGACCCGCGCGGTGCGCCGGTGCACGTCAGCGCGACGGGGTCGCACGCTGGGCCCTGATCTCCTGGCTTGGGATCGCGATCAGGGCACTGCGCGACCTCTGTCTCCGGCGTGCACTGCACGCACTGGCCAGTACTGCAGACCTTGCCCCATCGCCCGCAATCCTCGTTCGCCACGCACTGCCCACACGTGTTGTCGGCGTTGCAGTGCGGAGCGCCCTCGTTGCTGCAGTCCGCGTTCTCGTTGCACTCGACGCACGCGTTGCCACCCGCCTTGCAGAAGGGCTTCGTGCCCGAGCACAACGAGTCGTTCTCCGCGCTGCACTCAAAGCACCCTACCCCCGCCACGCAGGCAGGCGTCGCTACAAGGTCGGCGCAGTGCTGGTCGGTCCTGCACGCCGTGCACTCGCCCTTGCTCGTGTCGCACCACGACGCGCTCGCCATCGCGCACGCGCTCGAGCATTCACGCTCGCCGCCACCGTCAGGGCTGCCGCTGTCGACGCCACCGCTTTGACCGCCATCATCGCCGCCATCGGGCATCGAGGCAGCGTCCGCACTCGAACCGTTCGAGGCCTCGTCCAGGCAACGCGAATCCTCGGGGTTGCGACGACAAAAATCCCACTGGCAATCGAGTGCGCGCGCCGAGTCACCCTCCTCGTAGCCCTCGGGGCACAAGGACTTGACGACGCAGCTCGACAACAGGCACGCCACAAGAAACGCGAGTCGCATCAGTAGGCTCCTTTGAGGGTCACGAAGCCCCATCCGACTTGAACATCAACACTCGCATGCGGGCGTCGCCACAGGCCCAGGCCGAGGAGTACAGCCCCGGCCGTCGCCGCCACTCCGCCGACCACGAAGAGCGACACCGCAGCCGACCGCGGCAACCCATCCTCTTCGGACACACAGGCACCGAGCGGTCCCCGCTGGGTGCAATCCGCGGAAGCCATCGCCACCAGCGGCGCTGCCACGAGACCGGCGCCACCTACGAGCAAACCGCTGCCCGCCCACACGAGCCTGGATGGTTCTCTACCGCGTGGAGATGCAGGCGGGGCCTTTTCGCCACCACGCTGATCCGCCACGGACGAGCTCGGACGCGCGAAGCGCGTAGGCGCGAAAGGCGCGAAGCCCGCAGGCTCCAAGCGAAACTCCAAGCGCCGGCGATCCGCCGCCGTGGCGAATGACACCACCTTGCTCAAGGGCACAAATCCTTGCGCTTCCACTCGCACTGAATGACTGCCAGTCTGGATGGCGATCGTGAGCGGGAGCACTCCGACCGGCCGCTCATCCACAAAGACCGAGGCACCCTTCGGACCACCGACCACCTCGAGCCACGGGCCCGGACCCTGCCGATACCGGCGGAACACCTCGCGGAACGCTTTCACCGCGATGTCCCGCAGCGGTCCATCGCTCATCAGGGCACCCTGCGTGTACTCAATCCCAGGCGACGGCTGAAGCCCAAGCTGAAACGAAGTCGCTGGCCCCTCGCCTGCGGCAACCCGCGCGACGATTATAGTGATCGTCGCGACCGCGCCTGCAGCCTCGCGATAGCGCTCCGCACACGCTCCGCCGGCGCACCAAACTCGCTCTTCCGGTTTGACCAGCGCAGCGACCTCGCGTGGCCCCAGTACGCGGTGGTCCGAACTCAGGTCCTCCTGGATCGCTCGCACGATCTCATCTCCCTCGCGCTTGCAGTCGTTGGGCGCGCTGCAATCCAACCAGGGCGGCGCGATCACAAACACATCGGCACGGGCACGGCCACCGGCATTGACGACGGCTGCAACTACTATGAAACACGCGAACAGAAACCGCGTCGTCATCGAATGCTCCGCAGTGCCTGGGCGATCTCTACAACATCTGCCGCAAACGTTGCACAGCGCTCGGCGCGCGGCAGCAACGCAACAACATAACCGAGGGGGGGCAAGCGGGCTGGATCGCGCGAAACGGCGAACGATAGCGGCCATCGTTTCGCCACGGAGGCGGCCGCGGTGAACGGCACATCCAGGCGAACCGTTTTCTCGCCGTGAGCGCAGAACATCTGAAACCGCGCGTTCGGATAGTGCTGTTCGGACAGCGCCTCAGCCACCTCCCAGACGTCGGCAAATGCCTCGCACTGCTCAGTCGAGCGCGCAACGTACCCAGAACCGTCCGGCGACAACTGCACATCCAGCGCGCCTAGCACGACGTGCGTCGCGGCCGATGGCCGCAAAATGAGGCGCGTTTTTTGATTGGCACGGTCACACTCCAGGTGAAACGGCTGCTGCGTGGCCACGATTTCCTCGACCGCTAATACGTCGGCGATTTCGTCGACCACTGCAGCGAGAATCTCGCAACGCTCAGGCGGCAGCACAGCCAGATACTCGCCATCTGCCAGCCGCCAGAACCGCACGTCTGGCCGCGAGCGCACGAGTGGGCCATGAGCCGACGCCCGGACCCTGAGTCTGCGTCCCACGCTGCCCTGCAAGCAGAACAAATCGAAGTGCGGTGGCGGCAACTTGGTCCCCAACTCCTCGACAGAGTCGTTCTCCTCGTACCAGCCGCGCTGCGGCTCCGCGCGTGCGTCGAGCGCCACGAGTAGAACCGCGACCGCTCCCAACACGACCGCCGCGCTTCGGTGCTTGTTATTCATCGGCTAAACCCCTTGCGGCAAGACGTACTCTCAGGCTACGTCTCACGCAACGATTATGTTCAACGCAATCCAATGAAACCAAAGATCGATGTCAACGTGTCGTGGTACGAGCCGACGGACTTATGGGTGGCCGTCAGTGCGGATCCCCCTGCCCGCGCCACCGGCAACTCACCCCGCATCGCCGTGCGGCGCCTTAGAGCGACCCTCGGAGCCCGTACCAAGATCCGCGTAGCCATCGCCCTACCCGCGAAGGCCTCCGCGGCGGTCCAACGCTACCAGGCAGCCGCTGCGGACCTCGCCGAGCGTCAGCAACGGGTGCTCGACATGCAGATCGAACTCGCGCAGATGCTAATCGAGAGCTGCGGACTCAATCGCAGCCAGAGCGCCGTCGTCGTCGGCATGTCGCATTCGTACCTGGCGCGGCTCCTGGATGGAAAGCACGAGCGCGATGCATCGTCGATCGCCCCTGTCGATCCGCTCACCGCGCTGGCCGAGTTCGTCGCCGACGATCGCACTGGGCCCGAGCGGTTTGTACGGAATCCAAGGGGAAGATAGCGCCGACAAGCCCTCGGAATCGCGCGTCTTCAACGACTCTCAAAATGTAACGATAAGCGACGATACCCGCGTTATCCCGTGTCACAATAGGAATCGCTAAGGGGTCACCGATGGAGAAAACGTGCAGCGAGTGCGGCCAGCGCTTTGTCGCTCGCCGTGTGACACGGCGGTACTGCTCGGATCAATGCCGCCAGCATTTTCACCGAGCCTTCTGGAACGACACGAGCGGAGGCCAGCTGTCGCGACTGCTGCGGCAGGTCGCCGACAGCGTTGATCGCGGGCAGGCAGTGCGCGCCCACGTCACCCGACTGCGAGTCCTGTTGGCAGCGCACCAGCGCGAGCTAATGGCCCGCGACATCGACCGCGCCTATTCCGCGAAGGGGCGTCGCAAGAAAGCCGCGACGAGCTGAGCACTGCCTCCGTCAAGCAGCCGCGCGTCGGGGTCCCCTTACCCCGACGCCAAATCGCTTGAGAGGGAGCGGGGGCGCTCAGCCACGCTCTGGCTCCCTCGACGCCCGTCGGCCCGCGCCAGCTCTGGCGAGCGGCTTAACCTGGGGCTGTGCCCCAGCCCCCCCAAGTTGGCCTCTCGATTTTCCGTTCGAATTATCTGCCGTCCCGGCAGGCTGTGCGGCACGCAAAAGGACAACGCGCGCTTTTCGCGGGGAGTTTAGGCCCGAATTTTCGCGCACGAATTATCGAACCTTTAACAGCTTGAACGTGCGCCCCGCGCCTTTGCAGACGCGCGGCCTCGTGCGCCCCGACCGAATTCGCTGACGCCCGCCGTTGCGGCAGGTGCGGCGCACGAGGTGGATGACCGCGAGCACGGCTGAGGGGGACAGGTGGACAATCCCGAGGTCGGCACGACCGAAGGGCGCGCTTATACGCGTTCGCTTT
>CAYNOM010000250.1:0-8414 GCA_964398415.1 uncultured Polyangiales bacterium
TTCCACCACAACGATTGCATCGTCGACGACGATGCCGATCGACAGCACCAGGCCGAAGAGCGACAGCGTGTTGAGCGAGAAGCCGAGCAGGTGCATCACGGCGGCTGTGCCCACGAGCGAGATCGGTACTGCGGCGACGGGGATCAGGGACGCGCGCCACGATTGCAGAAAGATCACGACGACGAGCACCACGAGCAGCACCGCCTCGATCAGCGTCTTCAAGACGTTGTCGATGGAGGCGCGCACGAAGAGCGTCGGGTCGTAGGCGACGCGATAGCTCACGTCCTGTGGGAAGCTGGGCGCGAGCTCAGCCATCTTCGCACGCACGGCGGCCGCGACGTCGAGCGCGTTGGCGCCGGGCGCCTGGATGATCTGCACGGCGGCGGCGGGCTTGCCGTCGAGAAGGCTACGCAGGGCGTAGCCGCTCGCGCCGAGCTCCACACGCGCCACGTCGCCCAGGCGAATGAGCTGACCGTGGTCGCCCGACTTCAGGATGATCTGGCGAAACTGCTCCTCGTCCGTGAGTCGCCCCGGCGCCGTGATCGCGAGCTCGAAGGCGGCTGACGGATGGGGCTGCTGGCCGAGCGTGCCCGCGGCGACCTGCACGTTCTGCTCGCGGATGGCCTGTGCGACGTCGCTCGCTGTGAGCCCGCGGGCCTCGAGCTTCTGGGGGTCGAGCCACACGCGCATGCTGTACTCGCCTGCGCCGAACACGTTGACCGCGCCGACGCCGTCGAGTCGCGACAGCTCGTCGCGCACGCGCAGGAGCGCAAAGTTGGATAGGTACAAGGGACTGCGCGATCCCTTGGGCGAGGTGATGTGCGCCACCATGAGCATGTCGGGCGAGGTCTTCTCCGTGACGACGCCGATGCGCTGCACCGCGGGAGGAAGGCGCGGCAGGACGCGCGACACGCGGTTTTGCACCTGAACCTGCGCCACGTCGACATCGATGCCCTGCTCGAAGGTGACCGTAAGGTTCATGCGACCGTCGGTGGTGGCCTGCGACGACATGTACATCATACCTTCGACGCCGTTGATCTCCTGCTCCAGGGGAGCGGCGACGTTCTCGGCGATGACCTTCGGGTTTGCGCCTGGGTAGGCTGCTCGCACCACGACCGTGGGCGGGCTGACCGCGGGATACTCGCTCAGTGGCAGCACGCGCAGCGCGATGCCGCCGACGAGGAGCAAGATGACGGAGAGCGCCACCGCGAAGATCGGTCGCTGCACGAAGAAGTCGGTGAATCTCATGGCGTCCTCCGCTCGGCGAGAGTCGAGCTCGACGTGAGCATGGCGACCACCCGAGGCTTCACCTGCATGCCGGGGCGAACCATGCTGCTGAGCACCACCTGATCGCCGCGCGCCAGGCCCGTGCGGACGACGCGCAGTCCCTCCACCGTGGGTCCGGTCTCGACGTGTCGCTGCTCGATCACGCCCTCTGCCGACGCGACGAGCACGTAGCGGCCCTGCTGGTCGGTGTGGATAGCCTTGTCGCTCACGAGCGTCGTCTCGCGCGGTGCGCCCGTGGTGACGCGCACCCGGCCAAAGAGTCCGGGCGCGAATTGCTCATGGTCGTTGTCGAGTAGCGCGCGTGCCCGTGCCGTGCCGGTCGATGCGTCGAGCATGTTCGCGAGGAAGTCGAGCTCTGCGGTGTGCGGAAAACCTGGCTCGTCGGCGAGCGCCACGGAGACGGTCGCTTGTGCGCGCTCGCCCGCGGGGGCTCTGCGCTGCTGTGACAGCAAGCGATAGGTGGGCTCGTCGACATCGAACTCGACGTGGATCGGATCGATGGAGACGATGGTCGTGAGCAGCGTGGCGTGATCGGTGCCGCCACCCACCAAATTGCCCGCCTTGACGAGCGCGCGTCCGATGCGGCCGTCGATGGGTGACACGACACGCGCGTAACCGAGCTCGAGCTCGGCGCTCTGCACCGCGGCGCGGGCCGCTGCGACGGCGGCACGAGTCTGAGCAGCCTCGGCGACGAGCACGTCGTGCGCACTCGCCGAGATCACGCCGCCTGGCACGAGCTTGTCACCGCGCGAGAGCTTGAGCCTGGCGAGCGTCTCCTGCTCCTCGGCGCGGGCCAGCTCTGCGCGTGCACGGGTGAGGCTCGCGCGGAACGGACGCGCATCGAGTTGAAAGAGCACCTGCCCCGCGCGCACGAGCCCGCCCTCTTCGAAGCCGATGGACTCCACGAACCCCGACACGCGTGCGCGGACCTCCACGCGTTCGACGGCTGCCAGGGTGGCGGTGGATTCGATGGTCGGCGCAACCTGCCGCACCACGACCTCGGCCACAGGCACCTCGGGCGCGGTTTGGATGGGGGCGGCTGTCGCCTGGGCCGGTTGGTGTCGTGTCGAGAGCACGGCGCCGCCGAGCAGCATGGTGGCCGCCGCGACGCCGTACAGCAGGCGCTTTGTCTTCATCGGATCCTCCTTGTGAGGCCCACAAACGGCCCCACGAGCTACGGACGCGGCGCACGGCTCGCGCTTACGCCGGGCCGAGCTGCGCTGCTCGCTTTTGCGCCTTTTCACCCAGCAGCGGCGCCCACGCCCGAATTCCTCTGCGAGGCACTGGGACAAGTCGCAGTCCCGGGCGCGCGCTGGCGGTCATGGGGCGGGCTGAGACGACTCTGACCCTCTTGCCTCGTCTCAGCCGGCGATGGCACGGAGGGTGCATTGCTTTGGGGCATGGGAACGGCGAGCAGAAACTCAACCCGCCTTGCGGAGAACCGTCGGCGCATTCTCGTTTGTTTGGATAGGTCAGCGCTCTCGGAAGCCTGCGTACCCCAGGCGGTATCACTCGCCCGCGTGCTCGGTGGATCCGTCACGCTCCTGCACGTGCTGCATCAACATGACGGGAAGGCCGCACCGCAGTCCCACGATGCGCTCGATTGGGAGATCGCTCGGCAAGAAGCCCTTGCCTATCTCGAACGCCTCGCGCACGGAATTCCCGACAGCTCAGGGGTCTCCGTCGATGTGAGACTCGAGCAAGGCCGTCCTGCAGAGCGCATCGTCGATCTCGCCCGAGAGCTCGATGCTTATCTTACCGTTCTGGGACGTTACGGGGAGGGTGAGGCCGGGATGCGCAGCCTTGGCAGCACGGTGCAGCACGTTTTGGCGCTGGCGCCGAGCTCCGTGTTTGTGGCGAACCCCGGTTCGACGCCGAAGACCACTGAGACTCCAACGCGTGTGCTCGTGCCGCTCGATGGATCCGTGAGGGCTGAAAGCGTTTTGCCCACGGCTGCGCGCCTCGCGGCCGCGCATGACGGCGAGGTCCTCTTGGTGCACATCGTCCAGGAGCCTCTTCCGACCGCGCTTCTGAGCCGGCCCCGCGACATGGAGCTTGCACACGTGCTCGCCCTGCGTCTCGAGTCTGGCGCCCTGCGCTATCTGAAGACTCTGCAGGAACGGATGCAGCGGGAGGGGGCCTCGGTGCGCACACTCGTGCTTCGGCATCTCAACCCATACCAATGTCTGCTCGAGACCACCCAGAAAGAGCAGGTCGGTCTCGTCGTGCTGTCCGCACACGGATCCGTCTGCGACTCGTCGCGCTCCTTCGGAAGTGTCACAGGCTACCTTCTGACGCACTCAGTCGTACCGATCTTGGTTCTCCAGGATCTCGCAGAACAGAGCGTTCACGCCCCAAGGGAGAGCGATCCTGACCTCACACCGCCCTCCCTGCGCGCCAGCTACGCGCCGGAGAACGTGTGATCCATGAAGCTAACGGTGAAGCGGTGCGCGCGCCAACAGACGCGCACGAGGCAGATGCGCGTGCGCTCGCCGATGCGCAACGGGAGCTCGAGCGGGCCCCCCCATCTTTGGCCCGATCCTTCACGGTCGCTCCGGTGGCGCGATCTCTCGAGCGCGCTCACAAGCACCTCTCCTCGGGCGCTTCCATGGACCCCAGCCTAGGTAAGGTGTCCGAGTGGTTTCTCGACAACTACTATTTGATTCGTCGAGTCGCACGGCAGATTGAAGAAGATCTTCCGCGTGGGTTTGTTCGCCATCTCCCCGTGCTCGCGCGTGGCAACGAAGCAGGTGATCCGCGCATTCACGCGGTCGCGCGAGGACTCGTCGCGAGCACGGCAGGCGTGCTCGACTTCGACGTGCTCAGCTCGTTCATCGAGGCGTATCAGCGGGTCTCACCACTGACGATCGCGGAGCTGTGGGCGCTGCCGACGATGCTCCGCGCTACGGTCCTGCAGCAGCTGCTTCAGGTTCTCGACGATCTTGCAGTGCCGATCTACGAGGACGAACGCCGCTCATTGCAGTGGCCGCTCGCGCTACGCGCCTCCCAAAGGCCCCGCAGGCTCGACCTCGATCCGCGCGTCGGAGTCGAGTCCACGATTCGCGCGCTGCGCGTGCTCGACGCCATCGATTGGAAGGTATTCTTCGAGAAGACCAACCGCGTCGACACGATTCTCCAGAACGACCCTTCCGGAGTCTATGAGCGCATGGATTTCGAGACCTGCGACTCCTACCGCAAGGCGGTTGAGGCTCTCGCATGGTCCACGGGCATCACAGAGGAAGAAGTTGCCAAGCTCGCGGTCGCGCTGGCCCGTGCTGAGGCTTCGGACGAACGGCGCGGGCACGTCGGCTACTACCTCGTGGCGGGAGGGAGACCGGATCTGGAACGGCGCCTCGGCTACCGCGCGATGGGGCGTGAGCGCATCGGGCGCGCCGTCACTGCCCACCCGGCCCTCTCCTATCTCGGGCCGCTCGCACTCCTGACCTGCATGCCTCTGCTCCTGTTGGCGGCGTACGCCAATTTCGCAGTGGGGGCCGACCTCCTTTCCATCAGCGTGGCCGTCGTGGTCGCCGCCATTCCGTTTTCGACGCTGGCTGTCGCGCTTGTCCACGCCGCTTTCGCCCGCCTTCTGCCCCCTCGCACGCTCCCTAAGCTCGACTTCAGCAAGGGCTTGCCAGCTGACGCGCAAACCCTCGTCGTCATGCCCACGCTACTCGGTCGACCTGACGACGCACGCGCAATGCTTCGGCAGATCGAGCTCCACTTTCTATCCAATCCCGACGCGCGGCTCCAGTTTGCGCTCTTGACGGATGATCTGGATTCGAAGACGCGAGAGACGCCCACCGGGACCCCTTCTGTCGTCGCGATCGCGGCAGATGGGATCACGAGCCTCAACGAGAAGCACGGTAAGGACGGACTGGGTCCGTTTCACCTCCTCCATCGGCGTCCGCGCTGGAACGCTGCGGAGGAGCGCTTCATGGGCTGGGAGAGAAAGCGCGGAAAGCTCGAGGAGCTCAATCGCTTGCTGCGCGGAGACGCAGAAACGAGCTATGCGCTGCACGTGGGTAGCCCCGAAGGCCTGCGTGGGATCCGCTTCGTCATCACCCTGGACAGTGACACGCAGCTTCCGTTCGGCAGTGCGCGACGACTCGCAGGTCTGCTCGCACACCCCTTGAATCGAGCCAAAATCGACGCCCAGACCGGACGCGTCGTGGCGGGGTACACCATCGTTCAGCCGCGCATCGAGACGTCGCCTTCGAGCGCACGAGTGACCCGGTTCTCTCGCTGGTTTGCAGGCGATGTCGGGATGGACATCTACACGCACGCCTGTTCGGAGCTGTATCAGGATTTGTTCGGCTCCGGCATCTACGTGGGCAAGGGGATCTACGACGTCGACTCATTCATGCACAGCGTCGAAGCGCGCGCGCCGGAGAACGCTCTGGTCAGCCACGACCTCTTCGAGGGGGTCCACGGAAGAACGGCCCTTGCCAGTGACATCGTGCTGTTCGAAGACTACCCATCGAGCTACGCGGCGCATGCGATGCGTACGCACCGATGGGTGCGCGGAGACTGGCAGCTCTTGCCTTGGCTCCTGCCGAGGGTGCCCTCCTCGCAGGGCGAGCGCCTTGCCAACAAGCTGTCGCTCATCGACCGCTGGAAGATCGCGGACAATCTTCGACGTAGCTTGACCTCTCCTCTGCTCTTCGCGCTCTTGGTCCTAGGTTGGACCTGGCTGCCGGGGGCCGCGTTGCTTTGGACGCTCGCGGGCCTGGCCCTTCTGCTCGCGCCTCTGGCGCCGGGCCTGTTGAGTGGGCCTCGACGACGCGGCGAGAGCTTTGCACGCTGGCTGCTCGCGGTGGCATTTCTTCCGTACGAAGCATCGATCGTGGTCGACGCCATCCTGCGCGTCTTCGTCCGAAAGACGATTACGCGAAAGCATTTGCTGCAGTGGACCAGTGCCGCGGAGGCGGCGCTCGGCGTCGCGGCGCGATCGCCTCGTGCTCTGTTCTGGCGAAGGATGATCATGTCTCCGCTGCTCGCCATCGCGACCGCGATGCTCGTGACGTGGACCTCACCCGACTCGCTGCTCGGGGCTGCACCCCTGCTCCTCGCCTGGTTTCTGGCACCAGAGATCGCGCGCTGGGTGAGCGCTCCCACTCCGCACCACCCGCAGCGCATCACCGAGCTCGAGCGGCGGGCGCTGCGCTTGCTCGCGCGCCGAACGTGGCGATTCTTCGACGTGTTCGTCGGGCCCAACGACCAGTGGTTGCCCATCGATAACTACCAGGAAGAGCCACGCGAGCAGACGGCCCATCGCACGTCTCCGACGAACATCGGCCTGATGCTGCTCGCGACGCTCTCCGCCTACGACTTCGGCTACCTGGGACCAAACGAGCTCGCCTTGCGGTTGCGTAGAGCCTTCGACAGCATCACGCGCTTGCCGCACTACCAAGGCCATCTCTTCAACTGGTACGACACGAGAAACTTGGCCCCCCTGCTTCCGCGCTACGTATCGACCGTCGATAGTGGGAACTTCGCGGGCTGTCTCGTGGCCCTGAAGCAAGGCTGCAAGGACGTGCTCGTCGCTCCCGTCGTGCGCGCGGAGACGTGGTCTGGTCTGATCGATTCGATCGAGCTCCTCGAAGAGGTGGTGGCTTCGGCTCCTGGAAGCGCCGCCACGGCCCTGCGGTCTGTCATGGCTCGCATGTCGCAAGCGAGTGCGCGTGCTCGGGACAATTTGCATGAGTCCTACACGACGCTCCTCGAGCTGGACGAGACTTCGCTCGAGTTCGATGAAGAGGTCTTCGTCTTCCTCAAAGCGGGCGCCCATCGGCGTGAGCCTGCCTTGCTGCACGCCCTGAGAACCTCAGTCGATCGGCTGCATCAGCAGCGCAGGCACATGCGAAGTGAGCTCGAGGGCCTGCTCCCTTGGCTAGCGCTGAAGGATGATGCTGCTTCCTACGGCCTGCGTCCCCCAACGTCGCCTCGACTCGCTGATATTCCAGAGGCATGCAGGCGCCTGCGCACAGAGCTCGAGGACGAGGTGTCCGTCCGACGCCAGGGCGCGGAGTGGTCGCCCGAGCTCGACGCCTCGGCACAGCGCCTCGACGCGGCCTTTCGAAGCGCGGAGCAGAGTGCGAGCGCGCTTGTCTGCGAGCTGACGGCACTGGCCGCGCGCGCGGATGAAGAAGCGCGAGGCATGGACTTCAAGCTCCTCTACGACTCCCAGCGGAAGCTCTTCCATATTGGCTACAACGCCACGGCGGATCAGATCGACCCGCACTACTACGACCTGCTGGCTTCGGAGGCGCGCCTTGCGAGCTATGTGGCCATCGTGAAGCGGGACGTGCCGCAATCGCATTGGTATGCGCTCGGACGTCCGATGACCGATGTGTCTGGCAGTCCGGCGCTCCTTTCCTGGGGCGGCACGATGTTCGAGTACCTGATGCCGAACCTGCTGATGAGGAGCCAAGAAGGCACGCTCCTCGACCGAACCAGTGCGCTCGCGGTCGAGGCACAGATCGCGTGCGCGAAGCGGCGCTCTGAGCCCTGGGGCGTGTCCGAGTCCGCTTATGCGCATCTCGATGGCGAGCAGACCTATCAGTATCGCTCGTTTGGCGTCCCTGGCCTTGGCTTCAAGCGGGGGCTTGACGAAGACCGTGTCGTCACTCCCTATGCGTCGGTTCTCGCCACTTCGATCAGACCGCGCGCGGTCGTGGAGAACCTGCGTGCGCTTCAGGCGATCGGGATGCTCGGCACGTACGGACTGTTCGAGGCGGTCGACTTCACGCCTGAGCGCGTCCTTTTGCATGCGCCAAGGGCGCAGCACTTCGTGATCGTTCGTTCATACATGGCGCACCACCAGGGAATGCTGTTCGTGGCGCTCGGCAATCTCTTGAACCGGCGTACGATGGTCGAGCGTTTTCATGCCGACGCCCTGATGGCGACCGGCGAGATGTTGCTCAACGAGCAGGCTCCCGCGACCGCACCTGCCGAGTGGCCGATTGCGCAGAAGGGCCAAGCGGTGACGGTTGCGTCGGACCTGCCGAGCGCCCCGGCGCCGTGGCTGTCTGCCGATGTGAACGGTGCGCAAGCGTTCGTCCTGAGCAACGGTCGACTCACGAGCCTGGTGACCGCGTCAGGGGCAGGGGGGCTGCGGTTTCAGG
>CAYNOM010000251.1:0-8366 GCA_964398415.1 uncultured Polyangiales bacterium
TCGTTGGTCGGTGTATTGGCTTCGATGGCCCGTAGCTCGGCCAGTTCGCCCGAGCATACGTGCTCGGCGCGCTCCGGTCGCTGTGGGAATCGGGCGCCGAGGTGTCCTTTGTTGGGTGCCGTCCACAACGCTGTTGGATCGAGCCAACATGTTGAGGTCACAAACAATTTTTGATCGGTTCGTGACCCGAAGCTGCCCCCGTTCTGCTCGGTGGGGGCATGGGTACAGGCAAGCGGCAAGGCATCAGCGGTTGGGGCGTTCTCGCCCTGCTCATCCCGGGGCTCCTGAGTGGGTGCACGGGCTTTTTGGACGCGGTGAACGGTCCGGAGGGCGTGTTCGGAACAGACGAGAACGGGGGCCAGGGCGTCGACCCTGACGGGGAGGGTCCGGGCAGCGAGGCCTGCAGCAAACATGGGCCTGGGCCCGCGCCGCGCATGCTCCGCCTTCTGACCCGCCGCGAGCTCGCGAGCACGGTGCGCGACCTGTTGAACGTCGACGTGCCCGATGTGGACAAGCTGCCGGTCGAACCCCGCGTGCGCGGCTTCGACAACAATGCGAGCGCTTCGGTGGTCACGAGCCGTCACGTCGACGAGTACGTGGCGCTGGCCGAGTCGCTTTCGGCACAGGGCCTGCCTTCGCAGCGTGCGGCGCTCGCTTGCGATCCTGCAACGCTGGGATGTGCAGCCGAGTTCGTGCAGAGCTTCGGCCTTCGGGCGTTTCGCCGCCCGCTAGAACAAGAAGAGGTGGACGACTACGTCGCACTGTTTGCCGACGAGCTGACAGAAGGCAGCTTCGATCAGGGCATGCAGCTTGCGACGCAGGCCATGTTGATCTCGCCGAGCTTTCTGTATCGCTCGGAGATGGGCGTGGCACAGCCAGACGGGTCTTACCGTCTCAGCCCTTACGAGGTGGCATCGGCCCTTTCATATACGTTCATCGGCAGCATGCCCGACACCGAGCTCTTCGAGGCCGCACAGAGCTCCGGACTGGAGACGAAAGCTCAGCTCGAGGACCAGGCCCGGCGCCTGCTCGAAGATCCGCGCGCGCGCGACCAGGTGGCTGAGTTTGTGACGCAGTGGTTACGCACTGACGGTCTGCTTGCCGTGAACAAAGACAAGGCGATCTACCCAAAGTTCACGGACGAGGTGCGCGAGGCCATGGCCGAGGAGCAGCGCCGCTTCGTGCTCGATCTGTTCATCGACAGCGAGGGCACCTACGAGGATCTGTTCCTCGCCGACTATGTGTTCGCCAACGCGTCGCTCGCGTCGTTCTACGGCTTGTCAGGCGGCTCGAGCGAGTTCCAGAAGATCGCCGTGAGCGATGATTCGGGTCGTGGTGGCCTGTTGGCTCTCGGTTCGGTGATGGCCTCGCATGCGCATTCCAACGAGTCCTCCCCGATCAAGCGCGGCAGGTTCGTTCGCGATCGCATCCTGTGTCAGGACTTGCCCGAGCCGCCGCAGAACCTCGACACCACGCCGCCCGGTCTCGACCCTACGCTGACCACGCGAGACCGCTTCCAGCAGCACACCGCCGATCCGGCCTGCCGGGGCTGCCATCAGTACATCGACGGCGTGGGCTTCGGCTTCGAAGGCTTCGACGGCGTGGGCGGCGAACGCACGCTCGAAAACGGCATCCCCGTCGATCGATCCGGGTCGATCGTGGGCCTCGAGAGCCTCGCGAGCACGGACGAGCGACCCTTCGATGGCGTGCGCGGTCTCTCCGAGATGGTGGCTGCGAGTGCGTCAGGACAGGGCTGTCTGCCGCGCCAGTTTTATCGCTTCGCTCGCGGCTACGCCGAGAGCCCTTCCGAAGAGTGCGTCTTCGACACGCTGCGTGAGCGTTTCGCAGGGGCTGGGCTCTCCCTTCACGAGCTTTTGGTCCAGGGCACACAGCTCGACAACTTCCTGCTGCGCAAGTGATGTGAGGAGTACGCCATGACCGGTACGAGATTCGATCGTCGTCGTTTTCTTTGGGGTAGCGCAAGCGCGGCCGTGGTGGCCTCGGCTTCCGCCTCTCCGCTCGTCAACTTGCTCGGGGCGAGCAGCGTTCGCGCGGCCCCGCTGCGCCGCGTGATGTTCGTGTACGTGCCCGATGGCTGTATCCCAGACAGGTTTCACCCGAGGAAGACCGAGGCGGGTTACGAGCTCAACGAGATGACGGCTCCCCTCGAGCGCGTGAAGCAGCATCTCGTGTTTCTCGATGGGCTTACCATGTACGCCGGTGCCGGCACTCACGAAGGTGGTATTCGTAAGGTCCTGACCGGTGTGTCAGACGTGTCCTTGGATGTCTTCTTGGGGCAACAGTTTTCGGGTCAGACGCCGCACAACTCGCTTCAGCTGGGAGCAGCGTCGAACTTCGAGAATGGCAGTGGAAGCATGTCTTTCATTGGTCCAAATCAAGAGGTGAAACCCGACGACGATCCGTTGAACGCCTTCTCGCGTGTGTTCGGCAGCACGTCTCAAGGATCGGATGGCACAGACGACCGAGCAGCAGCGCTCGCCGCACGCCGCAAAAAGAGCGTGCTCGATGCCTCGCTGTCCGATCTCGCGCGCCTGAGGCAACGACTCGGTGCGGCAGAGGCGCAAAAGCTCGAGACCCACGCCGAAGCCGTGCGCGAGGTCGAGCGGCGCATCACGAATGGGGTTTCAGGCGCAGGCCTTGCAGCGTGCGGTCTCAACACGTTCAATGGCGTTGGCTACCAAAACTCCAGCGCCGATTCGTACCCGAAGACCTTTCATAAAGAGGAAAACTTCGAGACGGTCACACGACTGCAGATGGATCTGGCCACGCTCGCGTTGTCGTGCAGCGCCACACGCGTGGTGTCGCTGATGCTGTCGCATCCGGTGTCGCCCACTCACGTCCGCTCCACCAATGTCTCGCTCAACCATCACGATGCGTCCCACTATGGGAACGCGGACAGTCCAACTGCAAGGGACTTCATCACGCTGCAACGGCACTTCATGGGTGAGATAGCTTACCTCGTGGACAAGCTCGCCACGACCCAGGATGGCGATGGCTCCCTGCTCGACAACACGCTCGTCATGGTTTGCTCCGAGCTCGGCGATTCCAATCGCCACGACCACGATCGAGTGCCGTTTTTGCTCGCCGGCAAGGCCGGAGGGGTGCTGAAGCCGGGGCGTTTTCTCGACTTTCGCGGCTCGAACGGCGGACAGAACGAGGCGCACACGAAGCTGCTCGTGTCTGTCGCCCAGGCCATGGAAGTCAACATCGACAGCTACGGCTACACGGGGCACGGCAAGGGTCCTTTGCCGGGGCTCCTCGGCTGAGGATGACCTGAGGGATCAGACACGAACTTTGTCGGGGTGATGACGGTTCGATGGAAGCAGTGCGTCGGTAACGTTTCAGGATAGGCTCGCGACCAGGGAGCGAGCACCGCATGGGATCCGTCACTGCCAACTCAGTCCGATGTCTGCTCGAGGCCACGGCCGGCAGCACTGGAGCGGCGTTTTTCAACAATCTCGCCCGAAGCACCGCGCAGGTGCTCGACACCCGGCACGGCTTCGTGGGCGAGAGGATTCCCGGTCGGGACCGGATCCGCTCGCTTGCGCACTGGAATGGCAGTCGCTTCGCTGAGTCGTTCGAGTACGACTTGAGCGGCACGCCCTGCGCGTTGGTGATGGAGGGCAGCTACTGCCAGTACCCGGATCGCGTCGCCGAGCGCTTCCCGCGCGCCGTCATGTTGGGTGAGCTGGGCATTCGCGCCTACTTCGGTGTGCCGCTTCGAGATCATCTCGGGCACACCACCGGCATTCTCGTCGGCTTCGACGAGCGTGCGTGCAGCCAGCAGGTCGACATCGAGTCGATCCTGGGGGTATTCGCGGTGCGAGCGAGCACGGAGCTGTCGCGCATGCGCGACGAGCTCGCGTTGCGCGAGAGCGAGCGCCGCTATCGCGAGATCGTCACCACCTGCAGCGAGGGGGTGTGGGTGATCGATGCCCAAGGGATCACGCGCTTCGTCAACGAGCAGATGGGCCAGATGCTCGGTTACGGGGCCAGCGAGATGCTGGGGCGGTCGGCGTTCGACTTCTGGAGCGAGGCCGGACGGGCGCGCGCCGCGCTCCTCCTCGAGCGGCGCAGGCAGGGCGTTCGCGAGCGCTACGAGGGTGAGCTCTTGCATCGCGACGGTTCCATCGTGCACACGTGGATGAACACGAGCCCACTGATCGACGCCGACGGGGCCTACGCGGGTGCCCTGGCCATGGTCACCGATGTGAGCGAGCAGCGTGAGCTCGAAGGGCGCATGCATGAGGTGCAGCGACTCGAGAGTCTAGGCCTCCTTGCGGGCGGGATCGCCCACGACTTCAACAACCTCTTGGTCGGGGTGCTGGGGCGCTCCGAGCTCGCCCTGGCACGACTCGAGCGCGGTCATCCCGTGCGCCCCATGGTCGAGGCCATGCGTGACGCTGCGGAGCGCGCAGCCGAGCTTACGCGCCAGCTCTTGGCCTACGCGGGCAAGGCGCCGATGGTGTTGGAGGTCATCGACTTGCATCGGGTAGTGAAGGAGATCGCGGGCCTGTGTCTCTCGAGCAGCCCGGGTCACGTGCGGCTCGAGCTGTCTTGTGCGCCGGGCGCCGCGCTGGTGCGGGCCGATCCGGGCGCGTTGACGCAAGTGCTGCTCAACTTGATGACGAACGCGCTGCAGGCCATCGGGGACGCGCGAGGCACGATCCGGGTGCACACGGCGCGTGTGGTCTGTCGCGAGGGTGAGTTAATTGGCGCGAGCGGCGAGCGCTTGGCTGCGGGTGACTACGTGATGATCATGATACGAGACGACGGGGCGGGTATGGATCCTCAGACTTCTGCGCGGGCTTTCGAACCATTTTTTAGCACCAAACGAGGGGGGCGCGGTCTTGGCCTCGCGGCAGTTCACGGCATCGTGCGCACCCATGGCGGCGCGATCTCACTGAGTAGTGGGCCAGCGGAGGGTACGGCAGTCACCGTGCATCTGCCCGCAGCCCCCGAGCAGGAGGTGGGAGACGAGCAGCCGAAGCTCGCTCGCGGTCGCGGTAAGGTGTTGCTGGCGGACGACGAGAGCGCGGTGCGTGAGGTCGTACGGCTCGCGCTCGAGTCGGCAGAGCTGACGGTCGATGCCTTCGGCGACGGACGCGCGGCGGTCGAGCGCTTCAGCTCGAGCCCAGACACCTACGCGGCGGTGCTGCTCGACGTCACCATGCCGGGTCTGGGTGGGCTCGACGCGGCGCGGGAGATCCGCGCGCTCAGGCCGAAGGTGCCGGTGGTGTTCATGTCGGGCTTCACGGATGAGGATATCCCGTCGGACATGGGCGAAGTGTGCTTTCTGCAGAAACCGTTTCGCACGGCGCAGCTGATCGAGATGGTGACGGGGCTCGTGTCTTGAAGAGCAGAGCTACTCCCAGGCCCAGATCGCTTCGCCGAGCTGCTCTTCGAGCTCACTTACGTAGGCGAGCAGGTTGTCTCGGCGCTGGATCAGCCCGCTGACCTGGTTTTTGTTGAGCACGGGCGCGAGGGGCTCGCTGGCGAGGCGTGCCTCGAACTTCTTCACGTCGAACGCACGCACCGCCTGGATGGTGCGGCGTCGGAAGCGCTGCAGCACCTTGAGACGCGACTCCATCAGGCTCGGGCTCGCGGGACCCGGCTCGAAGCCTGCCGCGTTGTCGAGGAAGATCAGCGGACCGCCCGGGCCACGCACGAGCACGTTGGCGTTGTTGCCGCCCCAGCGATCGAGGTTTCTGCACAGGTAGTCGAACACGATCAGGTCTGACAGCTCGGCGGGCCGATCGGGGCGGTCGGGCTCGGGGTGGGCGTTACGACGTCGCAGCCGCTCTTCCTTCGAGCGGAACGCGTTGCCCATCGTTTGGGCCTGTACGAGCTCGTTGGCCCAGACTGCGGGACGTTGAAACGGGCTGACGGCGGTCGTCGGCCAGTAGCGAACGCGTACCCAGCGCTCCCAGCCTTGCTCTTGCTCGAGAGGCTTGAGCGCCTCGTCGACCCAGGCCACGAAGGCGCCGCGCACCTGACCGTCGCGGTAAATGATCTCGTGGCGGCGGTAGTCGTCCTTGGCCGCATCTTCGAGGGTGTTCCAAGGAATCACGCGGCTGACGACGGCAGGCACGCGGCCCAAGCCCAGCATGCGATCGAGGTGGTAAGCGGCCACCTCACCGAACCAGTTGGCGGCGGAGAATGTCTGTTCGCCCTTGAAATAGCCTCGCTGGCCGCCTTCGAGGGTGATCTTGAAGCCGAGGCTCCGGCCGCCACGTCCCTTTTGAATGCTGACGATGGGCCGCTTTGCCAGCGCCTCTCGGATGGGCCTATCGGCCTCCCCGAAGAATGCATCGCCCGTCGCCAGCATACCCGCGTCGGGCTCGTACATCGCGCTTCGCGTGCTGCTCGCGAGCGCCGCAGGCAGACTTCCGAGCTGCTTGGCGGCAGCGTTCGCGGAGGCGCGTGCCGACAGCTGCTGGGCCACCTCTGGAGGGACGTCTGCCGAGCGTGCGGGCTCGATGCAAGCCGAGAGCAACATGAGCGCTCCGGCGAGCCACGTCAACGTCCGTGCCCCCAATGCCATCCTCCAATGTTTTCGCGCGCTTTGCGCTCGACGGCAAGAATGTAGGGTCATCTACGTCCTCTCACACGCGGGTCGAAAAGGTCGCGCAGCAGATCGCCGGCCAGGTTGAACCCCAGCACCGTGAGCGCCATCGTGGCCCCGACGATCAGCGCAACATGCGGAAAGCGCAGGAGAACCGAGCTTCCCTGATCGAGCAGGGCGCCCCACGAGACGGCTCGCGCCGGGCCCAAACCCAAAAACGACAGCGTGGATTCCATCAGGATCGCGCCCCCGAAGCCTGCTGTGGCTTGGACCACGAGCGGCGAAACGAGGTTGGGGACGACATGGCGCATGAGCACACGCGCCTCGCTGAAGCCGAGCGCCCGCGCCGCCTGGACGAACTCGCGTTCGCGCAGCGACAGGGCCTCGGCCCGCGACAGACGCGCGTAAAGCACCCAGCCCGTAGTCGACAGCGACAGGATCACGTGCCCCGTTCCCGGCCGCGAGACCAGGGCCAGGATCGCGATGTTCAGCAGCACCGCGGGAAATGCCTGGACTAGGTCGCAGAGGGCGGTGACCCAGGCGTCGAGGCGCCCTCCGAACAGGCCCGCCGCGGCTCCGACAAAGCCTCCGAAGCTGACGGACACGGCGACCACGGAGAGCGCGATTTGGGCCGACAGGCGCGCGCCGTGTGCGAGAGCGCTCAACAGGTCGACGCCATTGTCTGCCGTTCCAAGTGGATGACCTGGGCTCGGCAGCGCGTAGGCATGGGCCAGGTCGACTGCCTCCGGTGAGGTGTCGACGAGCAAGGGACCGAACAGGGCGAGCGCGAAGAACGCGAAGCAGATCCAGGCTGAGGGTGCGCGAAGCAGGCGTTTCACACCAGCCTCACACGCGGGTCGACCAAGGCATAGGCGAAGTCGAGCAGCAGGTTCACGCCGACATAGGTGAGACCGACGAGCAGCACCACGCCTTGCACGACGGGCAGATCGCGCGCGAAAAACGCATCGAGAAACAGCGTGCCGAGGCCCCTGCGCTCGAAGATCTTCTCGGCGATGACGGCACCCGAGAGCAGCGCACCGAGCTGGGCGGCGCCGACGGTGAGCACAGGCAAGAGCGCATTGCGCAACGCATGGCGAAAGAAGACGGCGAGCTCGCCCACACCGCGCGCGCGCGCCGCGGTGACGTAGGGTTGGGAGAGCACCTCGATCATCGCCGCGCGCGTTTGACGCGTCAGCACGGCGGACAGCGCGAGCCCCACGGTGATCGAGGGCAGGAGCAACGCGGCGAGGCCATCGCTGTCATCGCCAGGCAAGGGCAGAACGCGCAGGTGCACCGAGAACACGAGCACGAGCAGGGGGCCCACCCAGATGGTGGGCATGGCAAGGCCAAACAGCGCGAACGTGCTGGCGGCGCGGTCGACTCGTGTGCCGCGGCGCGCGGCGGCGAGCACGCCGAGCGGGATGGCCACGAGCCACGCCACGGACAGGGCGCCGAGGGACAGGGCGATCGTGCCCGGTAACACCTCGAGGATGCCGTCCATGACATGGCGTTCGGGGGCGCGGAACGTGGGTCCGAGCGTACCGTCGAGCACGTGCGACCAGAAGCGTGCGTATTGCGCGAGGAGGGGATCGTCCAGATGCAGGGCACGACGCACTGCCGCGCGGTCTTCGGGTGAGGCCTGCTCACCCAGGATGGCGTCGACGGGGTCGCCAGGCACGATGCGCAGGAGCAGAAACACCAGGGTCACCACCGCAACCGTGGTGGCCGCTGCGCGACCCAAACGTTTGCCGGCGTAGCGCGCGAGGGCGGCGTTCACGCC
>CAYNOM010000252.1:0-8325 GCA_964398415.1 uncultured Polyangiales bacterium
GGTGACCCGGTCGGGCCGAAAGCTCGGCGAGCGGCGCCCAGGCTGCTCGCGCCCGGCACCGTCCCCAGGCCCCGACAGCATCGGCGTCTCTTGCCCCTCGACCAGGGGGCCACCGCGCGGGCGGGGCACCTGTAGGCCGTCGCTCAGCACGGCATCGACCTGGCCTGCGCCAAAGGCCTCGAGCTCCTTGGGGTCGAAATCGGGGATGTAGGTGTGCGCGCTCTGTCGCGCCTCGCAGGCGAAGAGCACCCACCCGAGCAGCGCGACCAGACACAGCTTCCCCCGTGCGGCGGCTGCGCGGCCGAAAGTTCGGGGGTATGCTGAAGCGCAAGACCGGCTCGGGTCGTCCATCGGTGAAATGAACATACTACTCGCAGTCCTCGGCATCTCCGTTCTCGTCATCGTGCATGAGGCGGGGCACTACTTCTCGGCCCGAGCTTTCGGCATGCGGGTGCTGAAGTTCAGCGTCGGCTTCGGCCCGACGATCGCCAAGTGGCAGCCGAAGGGCAGCCCGACGGTGTTCCAGGTCGGGCTGATTCCGTTTCTGGCCTACGTCCAGATCGCGGGCATGAATCCGCACGAGGAAAACGAGCCGGACGACCCCGAGCTGTATCAGAACAAGGGCGTGCTCGCGCGCTTCGTGACGATCTTCGCGGGCCCCTTTGCCAACTACATGATCGCGAGCTTGCTGGTGCTCGGCTTTGCCCTGAGCGGCTACCGCCTCGAGATGGAGGCCCCGAAGCCCATGGAGCCGATGACGGTCGAGAGCGTGCAGGCCGGCTCCCCTGCCCAAAAGGCGGGCGTGAAGGCGGGCGATGTGATCCGCGAGGCCGACGGAAAGCCCGTAAGACACGTGCTCGACCTGATCGAAATCACGGGCCCACGCGCCGGCAAGGCCACCGTCTACGGGGTCGAGCGCGACGGAAAGCGCATCGCCGACGTCACCATCCTGCCGGAGGACGTGGGCGGCAGCGGCAAGATCGGCATCGTGGCCAAGCAGCTCCCGCGTGTAGAGACGCGGGGCGAGCCCATGCCCGCCGGCGAAGCCATCGGCTACGCCCTGGCCTTTCCGTTTCAGCTCACGATGGAGCAGCTCGAGGGCCTGACCCACATGGTGAAGAAGCGCTCGACGGAAGGCTTCGTCGGCCCGGTGGGGATGGTGAAGATCGTCGCCTCCACCACGCACTCGGTGCTGCCCTTCGCGCGCATGATGATTTTGATCAGCGTCGCCCTCGGCATGTTCAACTTGTTTCCCCTGCCCGCCCTCGATGGCGGTCGGCTCGTGTTTCTCGGCTACGAGATCATCACGAAGCGCAGGGCCAACGAGCAGGTCGAAAACCTCGTCCACACCGTGGGTCTCGTGTTCCTCTTGTGCATGATCGCGCTCGTCACGCTGCGCGACGTGGCTGGCTGATCGGCTTTCGAGAGAGAGCGAGCGGACGAGCGCGCGATGCCCGAGCATCACCTGATCGCCAACGGCCTGAGGCACCACGTGATCGAGTGGGGCGAAGAGAACACGCGCGGCACGCTCGTGTTGTGCCACGGCTTTCTCGATCTGGGTTGGGGGTTCTTTCGACTCGCGCCCTTGCTCGAAGCCGAGGGCTACCGCGTGCTGTCCTTCGATTTTCGCGGTCACGGCGAAACCGAGTGGGTCGGCCAGGGCGGCTACTACCACTTCGCGGACTATGTGCTCGATCTGCACGAGCTTCTGCCGCAGCTCTCGCGCGAGCCCGTGCACCTCGTCGGGCACTCCATGGGCGGCACGGTGGCTACTCTCTTTGCCGCCACACACCTTGCGAGCATCCACACGCTGAGCCTGTTCGAGGGCTTGGGGCCGCCGGACGAAGACCCGCGCCTCGGCCCAGAGCGCATGAAAACCTGGCTGTCTGGCGTCACCGCCGTGCGCCGCGAGGATCGACCCCGGCTTTCGGATCTCGATGCCGCGTGCACGCGCCTGCAGCGAAGAAATCCCGAGCTCGATCAAGCGTCCGTGCGTTTTCTGGCGGAGAAATCCACGGAGGCCCACCCGAGCGGGCAAGGCCTGAGCTGGCGCTTCGATCCGCTGCATCGGACGCGCTCACCCATGGGCTTCGGGCGCGAGCGCTTTCTGCAGTTCACGCAGCTCATCGACCGGCCCACCCTGGTTTTGTTGGGTGAGCGCGGCATGCGCACGGGCGACGACGACCTGCGCATCGCGAGCTTGCCCCGCGCCGAGAGCGCCGTGATTGCGGGCGCCGGCCACATGATGCACTGGACCCACCCCCGCGAGACCGCCGAGCGATTGCTCGCCTTTCTGACCCAGCAGGCCTGACGCGGCGCAATCTCCCCCTTTACGCGCCTACCCCGTCTCCCTACACTGCCGCGCGATCGGCCCCCCGCGCGTTCGCGGAGCTGGGGCGCTCCGGGAGTTCGACATGGCTTTGCGTACGCGCGTCTCCACGCTCTTCACACTGTTTGCCCTGTTTGCCCTGTTTGCCGGGGTGGCGACGGCCCATGCTCAGGCCGCCGCAAACGACGAGTTCTCGCTCGACGACGAGGGCGCAGACACGACGGCCGCCACGGAGCCAGCCCCGGAGACCACCCTGCTCGGCGACGAGCAAGCGCTGCAGGAAGAGCGCTCGCCCGACGAGCGCTTCCGCGAGTCGACCGACCCCTACGAAGACCCCGACAAGAGCTACTTCTTCGCCGGTGCCGCCTGGCGCTACGTTCGCTTGCCAGCCTGGGTGCTCGAAACCGGCCTCGAGGCCGCGCCGAGCGTGGGCACCGCGGGCAGCTTCTTCGGCGAGTTCGCCTACCGAAACGACGGCTTTCAGGTCACCGCCTCGGTCGGCTGGCTGGGTTGGAACTTCAAGGGTCCCTTCCAGCTCGCAGGCGATCCGGCCGAGGACACCGAGTGGCTCGATGCCAAGTTCAACTTCCTCGTCGGCACCGCCGCCATCACCTGGTCGACGGCCTTCACCGACTGGTTCGCGCTCGAGTACGGGCTCGAGGTGGGCCTCGGCGCGATCTTTGGCGACCTGATCCGCAACGAAGCCTATCGCGATGCCAACGGCAAGTGGCGCCCCTGCACGAGCCGCGCGGACATCAACCCCGTTGCCACCGCCGAAGAGCGCCTGTTCTGCGAGCCGCCGAGCCGTAACAACATGACCCTGCCCCCGAGCGTGCTGACGAACGAGGACGATGAGCTCGGCGCCCACTACAACGTGAAGGCGGAGAAGGTGCCGCCCGTCTTGCCCGTGCTCGGCCCGCGCCTTTCCGCGCGCTTCAAGCCGATCCATCAGCTTTCGCTGCGCGTCGACATCCCTCTGCCCGTGCTGCCCTTCGGCTTCATGGGCGGGCTGTCCGCACAGTACGGCTTCTGATTGCGATCTGGGGAATGGCATGGGAAAACGCGGGCCATGTCGCGTTCGACCCGCCTGTTTCGCAGCCTGATCGCAGCGCTCACGCTGCTCTTGCCCATCGCCGCGAGCGCCCACGCACAAGACGCCGCAGCCGACGCGGAAAAGGCCCGCAGAGCGCTGGTGGTCGCTAGGGTTTCAGGCGTCTCCGAGGTGACGATCACGCTGGGGGACGTCGAAGACTACATCGCGAAGCAGGCACCGATGCTGCGCGTTCGCTACAAAGACCCGGCCGAGCTCAAGAAGCTCCTCGACAACATGGTGCGCTTCGAGCTGCTCGCTGCCGAGGCCGTGAAGCGCGGCTACGACAAGCAGCCGAGCGTGGTGCGAACGATCAAAGAGACGACCGTACAGAATCTGATGCGCACGGAAATCGACGAGAAGGTCACGCCGCGCAGCATCCCGGCCGAGGACGTGAAGGCGTTCTACGACAGCCACCCCGAGGAGTTTCACCGCGACGCCATGCGCCGCGCGAGCCACATCCTGGTCGCCACCGAGCAGGAGGCCAAGCAGCTGCTCAGCGAAGTGCAGAAGCTCGATCTGCGCGGCTTTTCCGACCTGGCCAAGGCGAGGAGCCTCGACACCGACACCAAGCTGCGGGGCGGCGACCTCGGCTACTTCACGCTGAGCACCACCGGCGAGAGCAGCGCGGCGCGCGTCGACGAAGCCCTGCGCAAGGCAGCCTTCGGACTCAAGCAGGTCGGCGACACCGTGAAGAAGCCGATCAAGGTCGAGGGTGGCTTCAGCGTCGTGCGCCTGACGGGCGAGCGCCCCGAGCGCCACACCACCGTGCTCGATGCCGACCCCTCGATCCGCACGCGGCTGTGGCGCGAGCGTCGCCAAAACGCGATGAAGGCGCTGGTCGACGGGCTGCGCGCGAAGGAAAAGCCCAAGACCTTCCCCGAGCGCGTCGACCTCGTGAAGCTCGAGGACATGGACAAGGGGCCGAGCGGCTTTGCGACCACCCCAGACGACAAGGCCGAAGCCGCCAAGAAGGCGGCCGAAGAAGGCGAAAAGCCGGAAGAGGGTCGTCAGTGATCGAGCTCGAGCTCGAGCGCCTCTTGCTGCACGAGCTGTCTTCCACTTACACCCACCTGAACCAACTCTACTTTCGCGGTGTGCTGCGCTGCCCCCAGCTCGCGCTCAGCGAAGCCAGCTCGTTTCTGGGGCGCTGGTTGCGCGAGACTCGCGTGATCGAGCTCTCGAAGCCGCTCTTGCTCCAGCAGCCGTGGGGCAGCGTCGTCGAGGTGCTCAAGCACGAGATGGCGCATCAATACGTGCATGAGGTGCTCCGCGAAGCCGAGAGCGCGCACGGTCCGGCCTTTCGCGCCGTGTGCGAGCGGCTCGGCATCGACGCGCGGGCCTCGGGCGTGCCGAACCCCAAGGGCGAGGTGCCACAAACGCCCTCTGCCCTGCGCCTGCTCGCGCGCGTCGAAAAGCTGCTCGCGCTCGCCCAGAGCGACAACCAGCACGAAGCCGAAGCCGCCGCCGCGGCCGCCCAGAAGCTCATCCTGCGCCATAACCTGACGCTGCCTGCCGCAGCAGACGGCCCCACGGGCTACGGCTTTCGGCACCTCGGACGCGTCACGGCCAGGGTCAGCGAATGGGAAAGGCGCCTCGGCAACCTGCTGAGCACGCACTTCTGTGTCGAGGTGATCTGGGTGCCGGCCTACCGCCCGCTCGAGGGCAAGCGCGGCAGCGTGATGGAAGCCATTGGAAGCCCAGAGAACCTGGAGCTATCTGCCTACGTCTACGACTTTCTGAGCCGCACCGCCGAGCGGCTGTGGCTCGAGCACAAGCGCGCGCTGGGCCTGACGCAGAACCGAGAACGGATGACGTTTCTGGCCGGCGTGATGAGCGGCTTCGCGCACAAGCTCGACGAGCAGGCACGCGCGCACAGGGCCGAAGGGCTCGTCTGGGTGCCCCACGCGGCGCTGCATGCCTACACGAAAAAGCGCCACCCCCACGTGCGTACAGTCGCCCATCAGGGCCACAGGCGCGGCGACGCCTTCAGCCACGGTCAAAAGGCCGGGCGCGAGCTCGTGCTGCATCGCGGGCTGACGCACAGGGGCTCAGGCGAGACACGCCTCTTGCGAAGCTGAGCGTGCGAAGAGCGTGCGGATCAGGGCGGGTGTGAAGATGAGGTCGAACAGCAGCGCAAAGCCGACTGTGAGGGCGACGAGCATCCCGAACTCGCCCACGTTGATCATCTGCGCGGCCTGAAACACGGCGAAGCCCGCGGAGAGCACGAGGCTCGTGCCGACCATGGCGCGCCCCGAGTGCTGAAACGCGTGGGCGAGGGCGGCCTCGGGGCCGGCCCCTGTTCGGCGTCGGGCCGCAAACTGATACAAAAAGTGGATCGTGTCGTCCACCGCGATGCCGAGCGCGATGGACGCGACGAGCATCGTGTTGAGGTTCAGATGGATCCCTGCAAATCCCATCACCCCGGCCGTGGCCACGATCGGCAGCAGGTTCGGCACCAGGGCGACGGCCAGAAGGCGCAAGCTGCGCAACATCGCGCCCATCAAGAGGCTGATGAGCAGGAGCGCACCGCCGAAGCTGCGGATCAGATCCTGCACGAGCGCACCCACCACCTCCGAAGCCGCGAACACCGAGCCTGTGATGCGCACCTCGGCAGCGTCACCGACGATGTCGCGCACGCCGGACTCGATGTGGCGCGCGAAGGGCAGGTAGGCCCCGGCCTCTTGCCAGCGAACACGCACGACCAAGAGCGCACGCTCGGCATCGAGCGACCAGAGCCGGGACAGATCCTCCTGGTTGGCCGACTCGAGCAGCGTGAACAGGTCGTGGAGCCCACGCTCGTCAGCGGGCAGGCGCGAAAACGCAGGATCGTCGTCGAACAGGGCGCGGTGCACCTCGCGCAAGGGGTCGAGCACGCTCGTCACGTTGGTGACGAAGGGCTCTGGGTAGCCCTCGGGTCGATAGGCAAGGATGTGCGCCTCGAGCCGCTCGAGCCGCGTCAGCACGTCGAGCTTTTGGAGCGTCTCGCCGGGTCGCGCGCGCACCGAGAGGACGACACCCCCCATGCCTCCCACGTGTCGATCGATGTAGTCCATCGAGAGGCGCGCGGGATGATCGGGTGCGAACGTGGCCACGGGATCGAAGTGCGGGCGCACTGAGGTCGCGCCGACGATCGCGACGAGGCCGACCGCGGCGCCGAGTGCCAGCGTCAGCCGCCTGCGCCGTCTCGACGAGACTGCGTCGGGCCCACGTGAGCACCGGTCGCACAGCTCGATCACGCGGTCGAGCAAGTCACGATGCTTTTCCTCGCCAGCGCCGAAGCGCCCCTTACGATGAAAGCTGAGCAGACAGGGCAGAAGCACGAGCGTGCTGACCAGCGCTGCCATCACGCCGAGCGCGCCAAAGGTCCCCATGTTCTGAACCGACGCGAGCTCCGCGCCGCGAAAGCTGATGAGCCCCGCGGCGGTGGTCAGGCTGGTGAGCAACACCGGCACACCGCTTCGCGCGACCGCACGCACGATCGCATCGTCTCTGTCTTCGGTCTCGCGCAGGGCGTCGCGATAGGCCGACTGGATGTGGATGGCATCCCCCACGCCCACCGCCAAGAGCAGCGAAGTCAGCACACTCGTCACGCCCGTGAAGGCCACCCCCGCATGCCCCATCGCGCCCACCGTCCACACGATGGCCGCGAGCACCACGAGCAAGGGGCCGAGCACTCCGAGCGGATGTCGAAAGAGCCAGCTGAGAAAGCCACAGATGACGAGCAGCGAGAGCACGAACATGAGGCCCATGTCGGCCTCGAGGATGCGGCTCATCAGCGCCTCCATCGTGTGCACGCCGCCCACGTGAATGCGAAAGCCCGCCGCTTCGAAGGGCTGCACCTTGTGCATGATGGCGTCGTACACGAGGCCAGCCTGTCGCTCGCTCATGGCCTTCGCCCGCAACAGCAGCACCGCGTGCGTCCCGTCGGCAGAGACCACCTGCCCGACGAGCGTGCGATCGTGAAGCACTCGTTGGCGTAGCTCGGGCAGCTCTCTCGCCGCCGGCCAGGGCTCGAGCAACAAAGGTGCGCTGAGCGTGGCGTCCTTGCCCGTCAGCTTGCGAATGCTGATCAACGAGATGAGCTGCTCGGAGACGACGCTCGGACCATGCCCCGCCTCGAGCTCGACCTTCAACCCCTCGAGCTCCCCATGCAGGCTGCGGAGGCGCGATAGAAACGACTCGCTGAACACCTCTCCCTGCACGACGATCTGAAACAGCTTGTCGTCGCCGAAGCTGTGCTTGATCTCGGCGAGCACCTGCATCGCCTCGGAGCGACTGCCGAGTAACCCCTCCGCGGTGATGTCCGTGCGAAGCTGCGCGCAGCCGATGCCGAGCGCCAGGGTGACGAGGGCGCTCAGCACGAGGCACGAAAGCCGATGGGCGAGCACCCAGCGCGCAAAACGTGCAAACAGCGGATTTCCCGGACTCGAGGCGTCCTCGCGAGGGTCGACACTCACACGAGGTTTCTCCCGATCCAGGCCCTGAGCGCCGGATCCGCGATATCTGTGTGCAGGGCCCGGTGCTTGATGTCGCCCCACTTGAGCCCTCGCCTCTGGTAGAGGGCAGTCACCGCCTCGGCGGCGTCAGCCCCGGCGCACACGAGCGGTGCCGAGAGCTGACCGAGCTCGCGCGCGTGACGATAGTGGTGGGCAGCACGAAGGCGTCGGTCGAGCTCCTCGGCGAGCCTGCTCGGTTCGTGCGGAGCGCGCGTCAGCACGAGCGCGTAGCGGTCTTCGGGCTCACGCACGGGGACGAGCGTCGCAAAGTCTGAGAGCTGCGCCGAGAGCGACTCGAGCACCCCTTGCACGAAGCGCTCGTTGAGCTTCTCGCCGACCAAATCACTCACGCCGCCTGCGCGTCCAAGCAGCTCGAGGGTCTTCGTGTTCTTGTAGCGCGGCCCCAC
>CAYNOM010000253.1:0-8293 GCA_964398415.1 uncultured Polyangiales bacterium
TCGGGACGCAACCAGCCACCGAGGGAGACCGCAGACGCGCTGCGTCGCGCAGCGCAGCTTTGGGACGAGCTCGGGGAGGATGGGCAGGCGATCTCGGCCTATCGTCGCGCGCTTCAGCAGCATCCACGCGACGTCGATGCCCGCCGGGCGCTCGCTCAGGTGCTCCTGCGAGGAGGCCGTCTCGACGAGGCGCTGGTCGAGCAGCAACAGCTCTTGCGCACGTTGCCGGACGACCCCTCCATCGTGATCGCGCACGCTGAGCTTCTGCGTCAGGTGGGTCGCTTCGACGAGGCGCTCGCGGTCGTGAGCACTGCTTCGCGTCGTGCTCCGCGGGCCGTGGCCCTCCATCGCGCGCTGTCCGAGCTCTACACGCGCTGGGGCGATACCGCGCGCGCGGAAGCAGAGCTCGCTCTCTTGACCAAGCTCGATCCCGACGATCCGGCGCACCTCATCGCCCTCGGCAGTGAGCGCTTCGAGCGCGGCGATCGCGAGGCCGCCCTTTCGGTCTGGAAGAGGCTGCTCGATGTGCTGCCGGGTGATCCGGCCGAAGGCCACGCCGCCCTCGCGGCCGTGCTCGCAGATCACGACTGGCTCGATCTCGCCATCGTACACGCGCTCGAGGCCGTGGAGCTCGCGCCCCAGTCGGTCGATGCGCAGCGCAGCCTGGCGAGCCTGCTCGAGCGTGCGCTGCGCCTGCTCGAAGCGGAGGCCGCCTGGCAGAAGGTGCTGCGCATGCAAGGAGCCGATGCGGCGGCCCGACGCGAGGCGCGACAGCACGTCGTGGGCCTGTGGGCGCGGCTTTCCCTGCTGCGACGCCGCCAGATCGAGCTCGAAGACGCGGCACAGCGTCATCCCGAGGATCTCGAGGTGCTGCGCCTGCTCGCCGATGCCTACGCCCACACGGCGGAAAAAGGGGCGATGCGCGAAGAGCGAAGGACGCTCGAGCTCTTGCTTTCGCGTGCGCCCGGCGACGTCGAGGCGCTGCGCGCGCTGGAGCGCTGCCTCACGCGGCTGGGCGACGTGGCGGGTGCCCTGTCGACGCTCGAGCGCTTGGTCTCCGCCGATCCACGCCGCGCGGCCGACTACCTGCGTCGGGCCGTGGAGCTCGCGCTGTCGTTGTACCGAGACGATGACGCACTGCGCTTTGCCGCGCGTGCCGTCGAGATCCGCCCCGACGACGAGCGGGCGCTTGCGCTCGTGGGAGATCTGCAGCGCCGGCGCGGCGCGCTCGACGAAGCGGCGAGGGCCTACCGGCGTGCGCTCGAGCTCTCGAAGACGCGCTTCGATACCGCGCTCGCGCTGGCTCAGGTCGAGATGTCGCGCGGTGAGCTCGATGCGGCTCGGCTGGTGCTCGCGGGCATCGTCGAGCAGGCCGCCGACGACGACCTCGTGGCTCGCTCGGCGCGCTTGCTGCTGCAGCTCGAGTCGGCGCGCGCCGGCAGCGACCAGGCAGAGGAGCTGTTGCTGCGCCTGTCCCTTTCCCGACCGAACCGGCCCATCTTTCGCAAGCTCTTGATCGAAAGCTACGGGCCATCCCTAGGACCCCTCGCGCGCAGGCAGCGCGCTGGACGAGCGAGCGCCGACGAGCGCTCGCGGCTCGCGCGCGTCGGAAAGCGCGCCCTCAAGCCCTTGCTCGAAGCGCTCGTCGACAAGGACCCCTTGCAGCGTGCGGTGGCCCTCGAGCTGCTCGGCAGCGTGGGCAACGAGAATGCGGCGGGACCGCTCCTCGCGTTCGCGGAGCGCTCGACCGACGTGCACGAGCGGGCTTCTGCGCTGCTTGCAGTCGGGCTGCTCGCCGATCCGCAAAGCGGCGCGCGGGTGCGCGCGTTGAGCGCGACTGTCGATGGCAGGCTGCGTCCGATAGCCCTCTTTGCGTTGCTCCGCACGGCCCAGGGCGCGGCGCTCGACGTGTTCGTCGCAGCGCTCGAAGACGACGACGCGAGCGTGCGTGCCATGGCGGCCCTCGCGCTCGGCACGCTCGGCGCGGAGCAGGTCGCGCCCAAGGTGGAGCCACTGCTCGCCGAGCGTCACGGGGCTGTGCGCGCGGCGGCCCTGTGGGCTCTGTCGCGCTTTTCCGCGGTACCCGATGCCATCGCAGATCGCGCCCTCGGCTGGCCCGCTCCCGCTTGGCAGCTTGCGCTCGTCGTGCGCAAAGACCACCCGCGGGTGCTCGCCGAGGCGCTGTTGTCGCCCGTTCTCGAGCAGCGACGCTTTGCAGAAAAGCTGCTCTCGGCGCCAGCCCCAGACTCCCTCGCAGATCCGCTGCCCGTGCCGGATTGGCCGTTTGCGGCGAGCGCGTACCTGCTACGCGTAGGTGAGATGGCGGGCGGGCCCCGAGCGGCGTCCGGGGAGGCTTTGGACGAGGCCCTCGTCGCGGTGGCTCGAGCCTCTCTCGACGCCGCCGACGCGTCGCGCAGACGGGCCGTGCTTTCGCTGATTGCTGAAGCCACCGACTCACGCGTCGAGCCCGCCGCGTTTGCGGGGAGCTGCATCCTCCAAGGCGCCCTCGGCACACGCGGGGCAGAGCTCGTGCCGAGCCTGATGCGTCTCGCGGGGTCTGACGATCCGTCAGAGCGGCGGATGTCTCTGTTGGCGCTCGTCCGCGTCGGGGCGGCCGACAGCGCGCCCGTGCTCGCCGCTTTGCGTGCGGGCGGTGCCGAGGAGATCGAGCCACTGCTGTCGGCGCTTTCTGCGCGTGAGGTCGAGAGCCCTACGTTGCGCGAAGTGCTGAGTGGGCTTGCAAGGGCCGCTCCTGACTGGCGTGTGCGCTTGTGGGCTGTGCGCGCCCTCGGAGGACACCCCGAGGTGCAAGAGCTCGTGGCGAGCGATCCCGTGCCACTCGTCCGGGCAGCCGCGCAGGATGGGCAGCGCGCTGCCAATCACGAGACCTGCGAAGGTGCGCAGTAGGGGCCGGCTCAATTGACGTGCTCACCCGGAGTAGCCTACATATGAAGGCGCTCGCCGAAGCGAGTGCGGCAGGGCGGTTCGGGGGACGAAGCATTGGTCATGGGCTCAGAGGTCGGACTCGCATGCGGGAGTTGTGATGCGTTCAGTCCGCTGCGAGCGCGCTTCTGCGCGTCCTGTGGAGCACCGCTCACGGCAGCTCACGCAGCTTCCGCGGCAGCCGCTTCCGCGCCGCAGATCGAGTCTGCACCGAAGCCCGCTGTGCCCCGCGCAGTCGCGTCGTCGCTGCCACCGGTGCAGGCCAAGGTGTGGTCCCCGTCGAAGGCCCAACCTGTCGCTGTCGACAAGCCCGCTGTCCGGGTTGCCCCACCACTCACAGCCCATGCCGCGCCGGCTGTAGCGCAGGTCTCTAAGGAGGAATTGATGGACCAGGCTCGTCACTACGTGTGCAAGGAATGCTCGACCCCGGTCCCCTCGGGCCACAAATTCTGCGGGCGCTGCGGTGCTGTGGTGCCACCGCAGATCCTCGACTTGCGCACGGACTTCTTCGGAGCGATGCAGACGCCGGGCAAGGCGCGGCTGATCTTGATTCGCGGCGACGCGGGCACCGAAGGCGTGAGCTTTCTTCTGCAGGGCACAGAGCACGTGGCCGGGCGCACCGATGCACAGATTCCTTTCCCCGACGACGCTTGGATCAGCCCTCGTCACGCCAACTTCGTCTATCGCGGTGACAAGCTCGTCGTTCGCGATGAGGGCAGCAAGAACGGCGTCTACGTGCGCGTGCGTGGTCAGGTGGCGATCGAGCCAGGCGATCTGTTCCTGTGCGGGGAGCAGGTATTCCGACTCGATCGGACGCCCGCCGACACCTCCGGCCCCGATCCCGACATGACCTACTTCTACGCGTCGCCCAGGCGCCCGAGCCCCTTCAGGCTCGCGCAGGTGCTCGCAGGCGGAGGAGAGGGCATGGTGGTGTGCGCGCGCGACACGAACTGCTCCATCGGACGCGAAGATTGCGATCTCAATTTCCCCGAAGACCTCTTCATGTCTTCGAACCACGCGCGGATCACGGTCTCGGCGGACGGTACCTTCGCGCTCATCGACAACAATTCGAAGAACGGCTCCTACGTGCGCATCCGCGGTGAGCGCGAGCTCGCCCACGGCGACTACTTGTTCCTCGGCCACCAACTGCTGCGCGTCGAGATCACGGGCTGAGCGCGCGTAGCGCGCCGGATTTCGGGTGATTTCGGGTGCGCTTGCTTGACCAGCTGCCGAAGCCCCTCGTATCCTGCGCGACGGTCGCAGCGTCTTCATGCCCGCGGGTTATCAGACCACGAGCGACCTAGGAGGCTTGGGTGATCGTCTGTCCTCGGTGTAGCAAAGAAAACCAGGACCACTACAAGTTCTGCCTCGGTTGCGGCGCGGAGCTTCCGCGCAACGCTGCCCATCAACCGAAGAGCTTCACGGCGCCGACCCCGCCTGCGGGCATGCCCGCCCCGATGGCTGCGCCGCCCGCACCGGCCGTGCCTTCGTTCGCGCGTCCTGCGACGCCTGCTGCGGCGCCCGATGCGCCCACGCAGATAGCTCCTGCGCCCGAGGCTGCCCCGCGCGGTGCGTTCTCACCTGCGGCGGCGGTTGCGCCACGTGTGGCGACGCCGAGTCAGCCCGCTGCGGACACGTTGACGTGCCCCAAGTGCGCATCTCCGGTGCCGCGCAGCTTCAAGTTCTGCGGTAGCTGTGGTCATCCCATGGGGCAGGCGAGCGGCGCACCGATGCCCGCGCCTGCACCGGCTCCGATGGCCGCGCCGATTTCGGCCCCGCAGTCGCAGGTGCGCGGCAACCTCGTGCTCATCCGACCCGACGGAAGCGAGGGCGACTCCGTCCCGCTGCACGATGAGACGCCCGTGGGACGCGAAGTCGGGGGCGTGTTCGGCTCTGATCTCTACCTCTCGCCGCACCACGCGAGCTTCGCGTTCGAGGGCGCGCAGCTGTTCGTCACCGACGAAGGCTCGCTCAATGGCATCTACGTGCGTGTCGATCGAGATGTGCAAACCGAGCTCCGCGATGGCTCGGTGTTCCGGATTGGTCAGGAGCTCATCCGCTTCAATCGCATCGATCCCACGGCGCCTGATGCCGACACGGTCGAGCCCATGGGCAGTCCCAATCCCGGCTACGTCGGGCGCCTGAGCCTGATCATCGGGCGCGACACGACTGGCAACTCGTTCCCCGTGCCTCCCACGGGCCTCGCGCTCGGTCGCGAACGTGGTGACCTCATCTTCCCTGAGGACGGCTACGTGTCGGGTCTGCACGCCAAGATCGAAGCCATCAACGGTCGCGTGTTTCTCACGGACGTGGGCAGCTCCAACGGAACGTTCCTGCGCGTCAGCGGCAAACATTCCGTGCGTAGCGGCGACCTGTTGTTGATGGGTCAGCAGCTATTTCGCGCTGAGTACTGATGGAAGCGAGTGCGTCGATGTAAGGTCGACGCCGGCGCGAGAGCACAAACGGCGAGGGCGAGCACCCGTGGGGAGCTCGCCCTCTTGCCTACGTGGTAAAGCGGCTCGCTTCAGATGTTTGCGTCAGCCCCGTCGTCATCGGGAATCTCGTTGACCGACGGGAGCTTTCGGATGTCTGGCAGACCGATCTTGACGCACCGCTGGACAATCCAGGAGAGCGAGCGGTCCAGTCGAGCAGCTTCCTTCTGGATGTCCTGGAGCATCGACTCCGGGAAATACAGACTCTGTTTACGTTTATCGGTGCCTGACATGCTCACCGTTTCCTCCGATCCGCGGTGCGGTGTGTCCGCCTCTAAAGCGCGCCATGTGTCACGTTTGTGTACGTCGCCCGAGGAAGAACCAGTCTGGTCCCTACCTCACACCCGGCGTGATGCTGGATGTGTTCCCCATCAAACGAACGACGCACAGAAATGGTACACCAGAGCCTCGCGTACCTGTCAATCGAAGTCGGAGAAGATCGCCATGGCCGCACAATCTCAGCGCCCGCATAGCGTGTGGCGCAGTCTCGTTTGCAGCGTGCGGCGTTCGTGCTCTCGACCACCTGCGCACGCCCGGATCGACGTCTCACCACAAACGCGGAGGCGTCGCCGCATCGCCGCAGGCATCGTCCTCTCTGGGTGCGTCGCGCTAGCTCCCATCGCATTCGCGGCAGACCTGGCCTCGAGCCCCTACGCGAACCTGTCGACGTTTGCGCGCGCGCTCGCGCACATCGAGATGTCGTATGTCGGCGGTGTCGATCAGGACGAGCTGATCTACGGCGCGATTCGCGGCATGGTGCGCACCCTCGATCCGCACAGCGACTACCTCGATCCCGAGGAGTACCGCGTGCTCGCGAGCGACACGCGTGGGCGCTTCGGCGGTATCGGCGTGGAGATCGACGTACGCGATGGTTGGCTGACGGTCACGTCCGTGTTCCCGAGTGGTCCCGCCCAACACGCAGGCCTACGCACGGGGGATAGGTTCATCTCGATCGATGGCTTGCGTGCGCGTGACATGCCGATCGAAGAGGCGGTGCGACGTATGCGCGGCGAGCCTGGCACCGAGGTTCGGGTGGCCTTGCGTCGCGACGAAGAGGGCCCCGCACTCGAGGTAAGCATGCGTCGCGAGATCATCGCGGTCGATGCCGTCGAGGCGCGCGTGCTGCCCGATGGACACGTCTACATCCGATTGCGGGTGTTCCAAGAAACCACGACGCGCGAGGTGCAGGACGTGCTCGATCGCGCCGAGGTCGCCCTACGCGACCGTGGTGGGGTGCGCGGCGTGCTGCTCGATCTGCGTGACAACCCCGGCGGTCTGCTCGATCAAGCCGTGCTCGTTGCCGACGAGTTCTTGAAGGAGGGGGTGATCGTAACCACCCGTGGTCGAGCCGACCGCGAGCTATCCGTGGCCAAGGCGCGCTCGTCGGGCACGCGCGCAGACTTTCCGATGGTCGTCTTGGTCAACGGATTCACGGCGTCTGCGGCCGAGATCGTCGCCGGGGCCCTCCACGATCACGGTCGCGCGGTGATCGTCGGTACGCGCACGTTTGGCAAGGGCAGCGTGCAGAACGTCATCGAGCTTCCCGATGCGAGCGCGCTCAAGCTTACGGTCGCGCGCTACTACACGCCGAGCGGCCGTTCGATCCAGGCCCAGGGCATCGAGCCCGACCTGACGATCGACCAGCTGCCTGCCGCGGCGGTGGCCGAGCCTGCGGCGGGCTTCAGCGAGGCGAGCCTCGAGGGCCATCTCGAGAATGAGGCGACCTCCAACGAAGCTCGCGACGCAGGCGCGCGCACAGACGTACGGCGCAGCGCACAGCCTGCAGCCGAGCCCTTCGCCGACGACTTTCAGCTCAAGATGGCCTACCAGACCCTGCGCGCCGTGGGCATCGATCGGCAGCGTCCCAAGGCGGGCTTTCGCCTCTGAGCTGCCTCAGAGCGCCATCCTGCTCAGAGCGAGGAGAGGCCCTCGATGTGCACGATGCGCAGACTCACTGCGCCGCTCGTGTCGGGCACACTGCAGCCCACGACCTTTGCCGAGCCGGCGACGATGCGCACGCACTGCAGCGGGTCGAGGTTGAGCGCGGTCGCGATCGCCACATCGTCGGTGCCGTCGAGCATGCGCGCCTCGGACTGCGTGGGATCCACGAGCTTCGCAAGGCGCTGCTCGTTGAGGTCTTTCGCGGCGCCCATCAGCTCCTGAGCGCGCTGCGGGTGAAAGTAGACCGTTGCACCCTCGCAGCCGGTCTTGCAGATCTCGAGCACGTTGCCGAGGGATTGGGTGACGCGCGTGCGCCACTCGAGCGTCGGACCTTCAGTCTGTACCCTGTCTGCCAAGCTCAAGAATTGCTTTCCCTTGATCAGGGCGAGCGCACCGAGAATCACGCAGGCGAGCACGAGCGCCGCGGCGCAGCCGATGGCCACGAGCTTGCCCGCGCTCTTCTTGGGGACGACGTCTACATCCTGGGTCGCGCCGCCCCAACTGCCGCTGCCCCCCGACGCCTGACTTTGTCCCACGGGGCTATCGCTGAACGTGCCTTTCGGCGCCCCCGCGGGCGCGCTCGTCGGCGCAGGAGCGTCGGCGAACGACGGAGCATGAGCCTGAGGCTGATCGAAGCTCGGCGCCGGCTGCTCCACCGTGGCCGCCCTGCCGAGATCGCCCGAGACCTCGGCTGGGCTCGGCTCTCGCGGGCGTGCTGCCGGCGTCGGAGCCACGGGTGGAGCCATCTGCCCCATCATCGTCTTCTCGAAGGCCAAGTTCTTGGCCGGCCCAGCGGGTGTGGGCTGCGCTGCGGGTTGCGGCGCCGGTGCGGGTGGCTGGGCCGCTGGAGGGGGAGCCGCCGCGGGCTGTCCCGGGGCCGTCGGCGCTTGCACGCCGGACATCATGATCGTGCCCTT
>CAYNOM010000254.1:0-8281 GCA_964398415.1 uncultured Polyangiales bacterium
TCCCGACGCTCGAGCACTGGCTGAAGAAGCCCTGCATCCCGATCAACGTGGCCACGGTGTGGCACGCGCTGCGCGCCACGGGCATCAAGGACAAGGTGACGGGGAAGGGCCGCTTGATGGAGGAGTTCTGAGGACCGGATAGCCAAACGACCCGACGGCCCGGACCGGCCTCGGCCGGAGCGAGAATCACCTGTGCTACGCTTTAGAAATGACCACCGGCTCTAAGAAGACGAAGACACGACGCCAGTGGCGCGACTACCGCACGACGAACGGCGTGCGCCCAGTGAAGAGGTTCCTCGATGACCTCAAGGATGAAGAGGTCGCCGCGATCGTCGCAGGCATGAAGGATGTCGTCGAGAATGGGCTGCCAGCAGCACGGCACCTACGCGACGACATCTATGAGGTCCGCGCTGATGCATCAACGAGGAGCTTTCGCCTGCTGTTCGCCACCGAAGGACGATACGACCATGTTCTTTTGTCCTTGTGGTGTTCGAAAAGCGAACGCAGAAGACGCCCCCGGCCGAGATCACGATCGCCGAACATCGGCTCAAAGACTGGCGCACTCGGGGTGCGACCCAACGAAAGGCCGCCTCAAGAGTGCCAAAGAAAAGCCCGCGCGCATAGCGCCAGAGCTATAGCGTTGACGCTATGCCTCTGACGCTTCATCATGGGCGAATGGCGAAGACCAGAGATTTCTTGGCAGAGATCGTCGCGGAGCGAACGGAGGCTAACGCCGCGTTTCCGAAACTCGTCGCGGAGGCGGATGTGCGACGCAAGCTCGCACGTCGCCTTGCCACGCTTCGTGAAGAGAAGTCGTTTTCTCAAACCATCGTGGCAGCCCGAATGGGCACGTCCGCCTCGGTGGTGAGCAAGCTCGAAGCAGGCGGTGACGTGAAGGTCTCGACACTCCAACGCTACTGTGCCGCGATCGGCCACAAATTCGCCATCCCGCTCTAGCGTTGGGGTCGGAGCTCGCTTTCTGACTTTCGCCCCGCCGGCGGCGCACAGTCACCGCAGCTCAAGTTGGCGCAAGGCAGCCCTTGCGGGCGCTCTCGTGCCGGGCTCACTCGGTGATGCGCAGCCTGGCTTCGCGGTGGGCAACTTTGGCGAGCAATAGCTCCGTTTGCGCGCGGCGAAGCAGATTGCGCGCCTGCGCGATGGCGTCGATGCCCGTCGCGCCCAGCTCGTAGCCCTCTTCGGCCTCCTCGAGGCGTTGGCTTCCCACCTCGATCAGCTCCTCGGCCGTGGACAAGCGCGAGAGGGCGTTGTGAGCGTCGAGCGCGGCCTGGGCGACACCCTGTTCGCGCTCTCTGTCGTGGGCGCGCCTCCTGGCGTCGATCTCGGCGGCGCGAGCGCGTGCAGCCTGAACGTTGGCGTTCGAGATGCCTCCATCCCACAGCGGCACCGAGAGCTTGAGCGCTGCGCCGTAAAGCGGGAACACGTTGCTGCCCTGGTTGCTCACGCCCGCCGAGACGGCGGCTGAGAGGTCGGGGGCGTCTTCTTTGTCGTGCATGCGCACGAGCGACAGTGCCGCGCTGTGCTGCGTCGCGAGTGCCCGCGCCTCGGGGTCTTCGCGGGGTGTGATCGGCGCGTCATCGACCTCCAGCAGCGCGAGGTCGGGCTCGGCTGTGGTGGAAAGCTCCGAGCCCACCGCGTGCTCGAGGGCGAGGCGGGCGCTCTTGAGCTCGCCGAAGGCACGTTCGAGCTCGAGCTTCGTGAGCAGCTCATCGGCGCGGGCCGGTGTCAGGTCGCCCTCTGGGCGCACGCCCTCCTTGATGAGCGACGCCACGCGCTCACGGCGCTGGGCGGCTTCCTGGGCGGCCTGCTCGGCCAGGCGCGCGAGTTGGTGGGCGCTCAGCCAGGACAGGTAACGAACACGCACCGCGTGCACGATCGCACTCGTGGTGACTGCGCCGCCGGCCTTCGCGGCGGCCTCGCTGGCACGCCCCGCTCGAATGGCCGCCTTGCTGCGTCCGAAGTCGTAGAGACTGGCCTGGCCGCTGAGCTCGAGCCCGTTTCGGAGCTGCAGCTCGAAAGCGTCACTGCCTTGTTTGATGCTGGGTGTGGCCTGCACCAGGTAAGGCGAAGCGTTGCGATCGACGCGCCCCTCGCTGTCGACTGCGCTCGTGTCGAACACCTGCACGAGCTGTCGGCCTGGCGCCAGCGTGCTCTCCGCCTTGAGGGCGAAGCGAGGCCTGCGCGAGGCCTCGGCCTTCTTCGCATCCGCTGCGGCGCCCCGGGCGCGGGCGGCGTCGACCTCGAGCAGCTCCCGCCCCACGATCGCGCGCTGCTCGAGCTCTGGGAGGTACACGACCTCGGCGCGCGATCGTGAAGGTGAGAGCAAGAGGAGCGCTAGGATCGTCAGCGCGAGCATCCCGCCGCGCTTCAGCTCGGCTCGCGGTTCGCCATCACATCGGCCAGCACATCGCATGGTCACTCCCGGCGCAGCGCTTCGATGGGGTCGAGGTCTGCCGCTCGCTTGGCTGGAATGTAGCCGAACAACGTGCCCACCAGGACGCCGAACAGGGCGGCGCCCACCACGACGTCTGCGTGCGTCGCGTTGGGCCAGCCCATGCGCTCGGCCACCAGCACCGATGCGGTGACCCCGAGCGCAACCCCAGCGCCCGAGCCGAGGCTTGCGAGCACCACGGCCTCGGCCAGAAACTGACGCAGGATCTGATCGGGCGCGGCACCGATGGCGGCGCGGATGCCGATCTCGTGCGTGCGCTCTGCGACCGACACGAGCTGGATGTTCATGATGCCGATGCCCCCGACGAGCAATGAGATGCCTGCGATGCCTGCGAGCAGACCCGTCAGGATGCCGCCGATCTGCTCGGCGACGCGCGTCACTTCGTCGGGGCTCAATACCTGAAAATCTTCCTGCCCCTTCGCCTTGCCGTGCGTGCTGAGCAGGATGTCCGTCACTTCTTCGCGGGCTGCGCTGAGGAGCTGTCGACTCTTCGGGCGCACTTCGATGTACGAGTAGCCGTGGGCCGCGCCGAGCTGCGACAGGAAGGTGGTGAGAGGAATCAGGATGCGGTCGTCGATGTCGCTGCCGCTCACCGCCGCGCCGCGTGTCGCGAGCACGCCGATCACGCGGCAGGGCATGCGATCGCCGATGGTGACCACCTTGCCGAGCGGCTCTTCGTTGCCGAAGAGCTCTCTGACCACGGTGGCGCCGAGCAGGCAAACCTTCGCGTTCTGCGCCATGTCGGCGTCGTCGAACGAGCCGCCGAGCGCGATGGCCTCGTCGCGCGTCTTGTCGTACTCGGGTGTCATGCCGCGCACCACGGTGCGGTAGCGGCGTCCCTCGTGCTCTACGTCGAAGCCGCGGGCGTAGAGCGGGACCACATACGCGATCGTCGTGCTCTCGCGCTTCAGCGCCTCCACGTCCTCGGGCGAGAGCGGCATCGGATTGGGCGCGTTGACGCTGAAGGCCGGCTTGACACGTAGCAGGTTGCTGCCGAGCGTCTCGAACTGGGAGACCACGGAGGAACGCGCGCCACGGCCGAAGCCGACCATCGCGATGAACGCCCCCACGCCGATGGCGAGGCCGAGCGCGGTGAGCGCGCTGCGACCTGGATTGCGCAGCGGCACTTGCAGCGCCATGCGCACGTTGTCGCTACCCGGTAGGCGCAAGGGAACCCTTCCTGTCATCGGGCACGATGCGCCCGTCGAGAACACGGATGGTGCGCTGGGCACTCGCAGCCACTTCGGCATCGTGGGTGACCAGCAAGATGGTAAGACCCGTCTCGTCGTGTAGCTCGCGCAAGAGGGCGAGCACCTCGTGCCCGGTTTGCACGTCGAGCGCGCCGGTAGGCTCATCGGCGAGCAGCACACGCGGTTGGTTGGCGAGCGAGCGCGCGATGGCCACGCGCTGTCTCTGCCCACCGGAAAGCTGACTTGGGCGATGGTCGAGCCGGTCGCCGAGGCCCACGCGCTCGAGCAGCTTGGCCGCCCGCTCGTTGCGCTCTTTCAGGCTGAGGCCGGCGTAGTACATGGGCATGGCGACGTTCTCGAGCACGGTCGAATCGGCGAGCAGGTGGAACGCCTGGAAGATGAAGCCGAGGTAGTTCAGGCGCACCCAGGCCTGCTCCGCACGCGACAGCGTCGACACGTCGCGTCCGCCGAGGATGTATTGTCCACTCGTCGGACGATCGAGGCAGCCGAGGATGTTGAGCAGCGTGCTCTTGCCCGAGCCGCTCGGCCCCATCAGCGCCACCACCTCCCCGGGTTGGATGGAGAAGTCGACGCCGCGCAGCACCGAGACCTTGACCTCGTCGAGATCGTAGACCTTGTGGAGGTCTTTGACGCGGATGAGCGAAGCGTCGTCCATGCTACTTGCCCGCACCGAGCTTCACCTTGGGCCCGCTGCCTTCGCCAGGGCGCAGGAGGCCGACGACCAGCTCGTCGCCCTCCCGGAGCGCGTCCTTCGTGGTCGGCTCGATCTGCGCGTAGGCGCCATCGGAGATGCCCGTGCGTACCTCGACCGGCTCGAGCGTGTTGAGCCCGATGCGCTTCCACACGCGCGAGCGCGGGGGAGCCGGCTCGGCTCCCTCGGGGGTGAAGCGCAGGGCGGCCTCGTGCACCGACAGCGCGTTCTCGACGCGCGCGACCTCCATGCGCGCCCGCGCGCTCATCCCAGGCAAGAGCACGCCGTCGGGATTGTCGACGAGCAGCGTCACGGGGTAGAGCACTGCGCCGTCGACCTGGTTCGGCTCGATGCCGATGCGGCTGACCTCGCCCCGAAATTTTCGCTCGGGCACGGCAGCCACCACGATCTCCACCGACTGGCCGGGCTTGATCGAGGCCACTTCGGTTTCCGATACGGAGGCGTCGACGCGCATCGTGGTGAGCGGCTCGCCGATGACGAACAGGGGCCCCCTCTCGGCCCCCACCGCTGCTCCGAGTCGCTCGGGTGCGCGCAGCACCACGCCCGAAGCTGGGGCCACCAAGCGTCCCATGTTCTTGCTGAGCTGCGCGGCGGCCACGTTCTGCGTCGCCACATTTTGCTCGCCCCGCGCCGCCTCGAGCGCCGCCTTGGCGCTGGCCAGCTCCGACTTGGCCTTCGCCACCTCTTCGGCGCTCGCAAATCCGCGTTGGTTCAGGGCCTTGGCGCGCTCGAGCCCACGCTCGGCAGCCTGGAGCCCCGCGCGCGCTCGCGAGGCTCCACCCGCGGCGGCCGCCTGCGCCGCCTGCGCCGTGCGCACGTTGAGCTCTGCGGCGCGCTCGTCGAGCTCGGCGAGCAGATCGCCAGCCTTCACCATCTGCCCCTCGATCACGTGGATCGCGGTCAGCCGCCCCGCCATGGGCGCAGGGACCTCGACGCGACTGCGGACGTCGGTGCGGCCCGCAGCCTCCACGACCTTGAGCAACGTGCGGCGAGCCACGGGAAAGGCACGGTAGGCCTCGGCGACGGGCTCGGGCCGGGTGTAGTAGACGACGGCGGCGACGACGGCAGCGAGCGCAAGCCCGCCAACCACGAGGCGTCTGACGCGGGCCCGGCCGGCAAGCTCGGGAATCCGCAGCGTCATGTCGGAAGCGGCGCGGGTCTGAAGAGTGGGGTCGGGCACGGGTCGTTCTGGCCAGGTTGTCTGAAACTTGGACCGCCCAGGCGGCCGATGTGACCGGCCGGGCACGAAAAGCGTACTCCAAACCGCGGGCGCGCGGCCGGAGCCGGCCCGAGCGTGTCATCTGAAGGCACGACAGCGCAACCCGAGCGGGCACGTGTAGCGGTACGTGTCGGCGTCATCGGGGACGCTGAGCGATCACGTCCCACAGTGGGTGCGGTAGCTCCACTGCTCCGCACCGGGCGGCTGCGCGAGGTCGGCATCGTCTGGCTGATCGTCGTACGGACGTGCGAGCACGCGCATCAGCCGCTCGAACGGCGCCATGTCGGCCTGCGTGGCGGCGGCGATCATCTCCTCGACACGGTGATTGCGCGGGATGAACGCAGGGTTACTCGTGCGCATTCGCTCGTGCTGCTCGTCCGGCGAGGCGCTCTCGCGGGCGAGCCTGGCGCGCCAGGTCAGAGCCCACGTGTCGAACCAGGCCGCGTCCGTGAACGAGGCACGCGCCGCCGTCGTGTCCGTCCCGCGCGCGAGGGCGTACAGGCGCCGGAAGAAGAGCGTGTAGTCCACGTGCTCCCCCGCGAGCTGATCGAGCAGCGAGCTCACGAGCTCCTCGTCGCCGTCGTGGTGCTCGGTCAGGCCAAGCTTGTGGCGGAGCACCCGGCCGTGGGCGGCGTCGAAGCGCGGCGCGAAGCGCTCGACGTGCTCGGTGGCGAGCGCGACCGCGCGCTCCTCGTCGTCGTCGATCAGCGGCAGCAGGGCCTCCGCCAGTCGGGCCAGGTTCCAGAGCGCCATGCGTGGCTGGCTGAGGAAGGCGTAGCGGCCGCCGCGATCGATCGACGAGAACGTGCGCTGCGGCTCGTACGCATCGAGAAAGGCACACGGACCGTAGTCGATCGTCTCGCCCGCGATGGACGTGTTGTCGGTGTTCATCACGCCGTGCACGAAGCCGAGCGCGAGCCAGCCCGCCACAAGCTCGGCCTGCGCCTCGATCACCGCGTCGAGCAAGGCCAGCGCGGGTCCGTCAGAGCGCGGCGCGTTCGGGTAGTGGCGCGCGAGCGCGTAATCCGTGAGCAGCCGGAGCGACGCGAGGTCGTCACGCGCCGCGAAGAACTGGAAGGTGCCCACGCGCAGGTGGCTCTTGGCCACGCGGGTGAGCACGGCGCCAGGCAGGCGCGTCGTGCGCTCGACGTGCTCTCCCGTCGCCACGGCCGCGAGCGCCCGCGTGGTGGGCACGCCCAGCGCTGCCATCGCCTCGCTGACCACGTACTCACGCAGCACCGGCCCGAGCGCGGCGCGCCCGTCGCCACCCCGCGAGTACGGCGTGCGCCCCGCTCCCTTGAGCTGCACGTCGTAGCGAACGCCGTCGCGCCCGAGCACCTCGCCGAGCAAGATGGCCCGCCCGTCGCCGAGCTGCGGCACGAAGCCACCGAACTGGTGCCCGGCATAGACGAGGGCCACCGGCTCGGCGCCCGCCGGCACGCCCTGGCCCGCGAGCGCGGCCACCCACTCTTGCGAGCTGAGCTCCTCCGCGCTCGTGCCAAGGAGCTCGGCGAGCGACCTGTTGACGCAGAGGAGCGTGGGCCGTGCCACCGGCGTGGGGTCCACGCGAGCGTAGAAGCGCGGCGACGTGCGAGCGTAGGTGTGTTCGAAGTGGAGCGGCATCGATCTTGTGCACCCTATGGCGCAGAATCCGCGACCAAGCCACGCACCATCTCCACGAACCCGGGCGCCACTTCCGAAAGCCCACGCAAGATGTCCTCAAAGGACCTCGTGACGTGGTCCGTCACGGAACCACGCCGCAACGAACAGCCTGTCAGCTGCAAGGCCCAGTTGGTAGCGCCTGAGCCCGTTGGAGAGCCCAAGATCACGGCTTGCCCCCGAATCGTCCGAGTCACAGGAACGACGATGACCTCATTCAACCGTTCGAGTACGTCGCCCGCGCGTGAGGACGAATACCGGGCGACGCTTGTCGCGCCTTGAACGTGTACCAGCGCATCTCGCCGCGTTTCACCCGAACTGCTCCCATCCCTCCGCGTCCCATCCGAGTGCGCGTCATCCGCGCCAAACCCGTCGCGGGTAGGCGGTAGAGCCTGGTACACGGCCGCGTCGGGCGCTCCTGTGGGGCGAGACTGCCGGGACGGTCTACGTTCATACGTGAGACTGCCGGGACGGTCTACGTTCATACGTTATCCCCGCGTGGAAAAGGGGGGGCGGCGGGCTTCAGAGCCTTGGCAGGCTCGACCGCGTAACCCCACAGCTGCGGACTCTTACGAAGCTTGCTGGGGCACCCTGACGCGCACGAGGTTCGTGCGGCCCCAACCATCGGTGATGGAACCATGCAGGCCAGGCCCCGAGCCGATCGCCGTCCGCCATTCGGGCAATCCGGGGCGCGGCGGCGCGTGGCCAGCGGTGTGGTATTCGTCCGGCATGGCCAACCGCGCGATCCTCGCTCTCGAGCACGGCGACTCCCACACCGAGCTGCGCGTCGCGAAGTACCGTGTGCCGGTGCTGTGGCTGGCCAGTTTCGATCCCTCCGACGTGCGCGCCGTCGCCGACGAGGACGGGGAGCCCGCGGTCCTCCTCTCGACCACCCCGGCCCGCGCGCTCGCCCGGATCGCCTCGCGCCGCGCGTCCCTGCGATCGCTCATCACCAACGCGGACGACTTCGTGCCCGCGTGGGTCGCGTTCCTCGGGGGGCTCGGTGACGG
>CAYNOM010000255.1:0-8225 GCA_964398415.1 uncultured Polyangiales bacterium
GACGCTTTGGCGTCGCGCTGCTCGCGATCTGCTGCGGAGCGACGCTCGCTGCCCTGCTACTCGCTTCGCCCCGACCCCTGGTCCCGACGCAGCTGCCCGTGCTCGAGCTCGACCCGCGCGCGGAGCGTCTCGTCCTGTCACGCGATGCTGCGCTCGTACAACGTGCGCCGACGGGCGACGACGCCGCTGCCTTGTGGGCCGACTTCCTGGAGGAGGGGCGTGCCGAGCTTCTGCCGCGCACCGACTTCGCCGCGGCTGAGCGGCGCGCGCGCCGTCTGAAGTCGGGCACCCAGCTCCTTCTGAAGCGGGTGGGTGAGGAGGGGCTCTTCGCCCTTCGTGTGCGGGCCGTGCAGCGCATGTTGACGGCGCTCGGCGGCACCCTGGGCGACGAAGACGAGGCGCGAGGGCTGCTCGGCAAGTTCGAGAGTCACCTCTACACCTATGGTCTCTTGGACGCTTCGGGTCGCCTGGCGGCACCCGAGCTGTGTGTTCGTGCGTTGTACAAGGTGCGCTGGAACATGGTGCATCACTTGCCGCAGCAGGCCGGGCTCGAGCGCATCGAGCAGCAGGCCTTTCACGGCTGGATCGCCCTGCACGCGGGCGCCGTGCCCAGCGTTCGTCGGGCCGAAGCGGCGCGCGCCTTCTATCGCGCCGGGGGGCGTCGCTCGGCGCAGGCGCTCGCCACCTGGCTCTATCACGGGGGCGACGCGCGCACGGCGTTCGAGCTGATGGGCCGCGCCCACGCCCAGGATCGGGCGCTATTCACCCGCAACTACGAGCTTGGGATCATGGGCGACGCGCTGCCTTGACGCTCACTGCCGCTCCAGCACGGGCTCGCCCTCCACGCTGGGCTTCCGCTTGGTGCCGAGGCGCAGCAGGGTGCCCGGGACGCTGGTGCTGAGCCGGCTCGTGATGAGCTGATCGCCGTTTTTCAGGCCTTGGCTCGTCAACACGCTCTCGGGCGTGCGCCACACCACGGTCACGTCCTTGATCGCGAGGCGTGAGTCGCTATCCAGAACGAACACACGATTGCCATCGCGCAGTGCCGTGCGCGGGATCTCGATCACGTCCTCGAGCTTGCCGCCCTCGATCTCGACGTTGACGAAGGCACCGAGCAAGAGTGGCAGCCCACGCTCGCCCTTCTGCGATAGGTTGAAGGGATCGTCGATCTCGATCAGCACGCGCGCCATGCGCCCCGCTGGATCCAGGTCGCCGAGCAGTCTGACCACGCGTCCCTTGCGCGTGACACGCTGCCCACCGACGTCCTGATACACGCGCGCCTCGGCGCCCTCGCCCGCGCGCACGTTGATGCCCGGTACGCGTATCCAGGCGAGGTTCTCGATCGGCATCGAGATCTGCACCCAGAACTGATCGACGCCAATCAGCGTCGCGACCGCTGAGCCCGGCGCGACGAGCTGACCGCGGTCGGCCTGGGCACGCTGCACGAAGGCGTTGAAAGGGGCAGTCAAGGTGGTGCGCGAGACGTTGAGCTTGGCCGAGTCGAGCGCGCTCTTGGCCGCATCGACCGACACCTCGGCGGTCTTGAGCTGGGGAGCGCGCACCGCGAGCGGGTTCGGGGCCTCGGCGCCGCTGCTGCCCTGCTTCGACAACAGCTGCCACTCGCGCTCGGCGATCTCCTTGCGGCTGGCCTCGACCTGGAGATCGAGCTCGGCCCGGTTGACCTGTGCCTGCTGCTGGCGGAGCGCGAGCTGGTAGTTCTTGGCGTCGAGGCGGACGAGCGTTTCACCACCGGACACCAGGCCTCCGGGGACGAGGTTGTCGCTGCGCCACAGGATGCGTCCCCCCACTTCGGGCTGCAGCACGATCTGCCGCGCCGCCGTGACCGTGCCCTGGGCGTGCACGACGACAGCGTGGGTCGAAGCCGACACCGGGGCGATCTCCACCAGCACTCCCAGATCCTCGCGCGGTTTCTTCTGCGCCTTGGGGCGCGTCTTGACGAAGAGCACGAACGTTCCGACGCCCACCGCGAGCACGAGAAGCGGGAGCAGGAATTGGAGCAGTTTCCTCATGACGGATCCTTCGCGGAGTTTTTTCGGCTCAAGGCGACCGTCCAGGTGCCGCCTAGGGCGCGGCAGAGCTGGATGCGTGCGGACAGGCGCTGGCGCTTGCCATCGAGCAAGCTGCGTTCGAGCCCCTGCAAGCCGTTGAGCGAGGTCAACACGGGTAGGTAATCGCTGAGGCCCTGCTCGTAGCGTGCTCTCGCCTCGCGCAGCGTCGCTTCGGCGGTTTTTCGTTGGGCTTCCAAGAGGTCGAGGCTCTTCGTTTGTTGGTCCTCGCGCACCAGCGCGTTGTCGACCTCGAGCATCGCTTGCAGCAGAACCTGGGCGTAGTTGGCGACGATTTCCTCGAGCAGCGCTCGCTGGCGCTTGGCTTCCGCGGCCCTTCGCCCGCCGTCGAAGAGGGGCGCGTTGAGGGACAGAGACAGGCTCTTCAACAACGTATCCAGCAGGTCGGCTGGGGTCGTGGCGGAGAACGACAGCGAGCCGTTGAGCACGAAGCTCGGCAGGCGTGCTGCGATGGCGGCTGCCAGCTGGTAGTCCTGCGCCACGATGCGGTCGCGCACGGCGCGCAGATCTGGGCGCCGCTCGAGCAGGTCGGCGGGCACCCCGAGCCCTGGCAAGCCTGCGAGCTCGGGCAGACTCGCGTTGTCGGGCAAGGCGAGCTTTTGCGCCGGTACACCCTCGAGGATCGCGAGCCGTGCGCGCGCCAGGCGCTCTTGGCCGTCGACCGTGGCGAGCTGCGTCTGCGTGGCGAGCACCTGCTGCTGCTGTTGGTACACGTCGAGGGCCGAGCTGATGCCGCGCTCGAAGCGCAGGCGCACGAGCGACTCGAGCGTGGTGTTGACCTCGAGCTGCGACTCGAGCAGCGCCCGTGCCGCGCGCGCATTGACCACGTCGAACCAGGCTTCAGCCACTTCCGCCGCGACGCTCATGGCTGTGGCTTCGACGTCGTTGCGCGTCGCCATCACATTGTACGTGCCGGCCTCGGCAGCGGAGCCGTAGCGATTCCAGACATCGACCTCGTAGGCGACCGGCATCGAGAGCGAATAGGTCTTCTGATCGATCGTGCCGAAGGGCGGGAAGAAATTCTCACGGTAGGCGGCGCTCGCCTGCAGGTCGGCCGTGGGCCAGCGCGCGGCACGCGCCACTTGCCCATTCGCCTCGGCTTGTTTCAACCGCGCCCAGGCGATGTGCATGCGCGGGCTCGCCTCGAGCGCGCTAGAGATCAGCGCCGCGAGGCCCGGGTCGCCGAATGACTCCCACCAGCGCTCGGGCAGCGCGCCTTCGCTGGTCTCGCTGCCGAACGTCTCGGGAACGGCCAGGGGCGGCGAGGGGGTTTCGTCGACGCGGTGGGGGCTGCAGGCCGCGAGCACCAGGGCGGCTGAAAGACCACCAAGTCGTGTGCGAATGAACGGAGACATACGGAAAGCAGTCATGGTGAAGGGGCTACGCTCACGCCGCGCAAGATGACATCGCATCGGCCTTTGTCGAAACCCCTGCTACGCTGAGCGACGTGAGCACCATGGCCTTGAATGAGCGGGTCCGCATCGCGCTGATCCACGCTGGCTGGACGCCGGAGCGAGCCTGGGACACCGCCCGAGCCCGGCGTGCCCACGAGTCGCGAGGCATCTCGTTTCACGCTGCCGCGGAGGCTTTTCTTCGTAGATTCGGTGGCTTGACCATCGGGAACGGGGCCGCTGGTGGCCTGCTCGTCAGCACCGACCCGGTAGAGGCGCTCGAGCGCGTCAGCGATCCAGAGCTGTCCGAGCTCGAGATTTGGATCGGGGAGCCAGTGGTGGTCGTCGGCTTCGCGCAAGGTGGGGCTCAGCTGCTCGTGATTTCCGAGCGCGGGGCCGTGTTCGGAGCCAAGCAGGAAGTGCTGGTCGCCTACGGCACCGACGTCGGCGCGATGTTCGATCGCATCTGTGCCGAGCGGCTGGTCAAGCGTTACGACGTTAACTGACTCGAGCGGCCCTGAACATCACCGAGCCTTGCACCCGCTGGGATGGGATAACGCGACACGTGCACGGCGTTCACTCGCCGACGCTGACGCGCTCGTCGAGCCGCGATTCGTTGCTCGGCTTTGGGGCTGCACCATCGAGCACCTCGCGCACCTTCTTGCCGAGCTGCTCGGCGGTGAAGGGCTTGGGCAAAGTGGGGCCGAGCGAGGCGTCGTAGCCGCTCAGCATCTCCTTGTTGTAACCGCTCACGAACAGCACCTTGAGCGCGGGAATGAGCTCGGTCAGGCGCGCCGCGACCACCGGCCCGCTGGCCCGTGGCATCACGATGTCCGACACCAGCAGATCGATCGCGGGCTCCTTTCGCGCATGCTCCATGGCCGCATCGATGTCGCCGGCGACGAGCACGCGATACCCGAAGTCGCGGAGGATCAGCGCGGTGACCTCGCGCACCTGCGGCTCGTCTTCGACGAGCAGCACACGCTCTTTGCCCATCAGAGGCTTTCGACTAGGAGCGACCGCGCGTCGCGCCGTCTCGGCGGCCTCCGCGCGGAAGCGCAGGCGGAAGCGTGAGCCCGCCGCGAGCTGGCTCTCGACCTCGATCTTGCCGCCCATCTGGTTGACGGCGCCCCACACCGTAAACAGCCCCAGGCCGCTGCCGGTGCCAGCACCCTTCGTGGTGTAGAAGGGCTCGAAGATGTGTTGCTGCACATCCGGGGCGATGCCGATGCCCGTGTCGGTCACCTCGATCACGCATTCGGGTGTGCCATCGCTGGCGAGCTCGCTCGTGGTGCTCACGGTGATGCGCCCGCCCTCGGGCGCCGTGGCGTCGCGCGCGTTGACCACCAGATTGAGCACCACTTGCTCGAGCTGACCGGGATCGGTGTTCATCACCACGGGCTCTGGACTCAGATCGAGCACGAGCTCGATGTGCTCGCCGATCAGCCGCCTCAGGAACGTCTCCATGCCACGCATCGTGGCGTTGACGTCGAACAGGCGCGGCTCGACCGGCTCACGACGGCTCAGCGCGAGCAGCTTGCGCGTGATGTCGGCGGCCCGCTCGGCAGCCTTGCCGATCTCCGCGACCGGTCCCTGTAAGGGGTCGTTCTTGCCGAGCTTCTTGGCCAGCAGAAAGGCGTAGCTCGACACCACGGTGATCACGTTGTTGAAATCGTGGGCCACACCGCTCGCCAGGCGCCCGACGGCCTCGATGCGGCGCGCGGCCTCGAGCTCCTGGTTGCTCTTGCGCAGCGCCTCCTGTGCCAGCCGGTGCTCGCGCGCCTCGATGGCGATCGCGACGAGGTCGGCCAGGCTTGCTGCCATGCTCTGGTCTTCGTCGGTCCAGATGCGCGCGGCGCCGACCTGCTCGTGGCACAGGACGCCGAGCACATGGCTGCCGGCGCGGATGGGGGCGTCGAGCAACGAGCGGACGTCGTACTCCTCGAGGTAGCCGTTCGCGAAGCAGCGCGTGGCCGGGTGGGTGCGCGCATCGTTCGCTGCGATCACACGCTCTTCTTCGAGCGCGCTGAAGTAGGCCGGAAACTCCTCGGCGGTGAGCTCGTGGCCGGCTTCGTGGTGGCCCGTGGCGACATCGTACAGATCCTGGGCCACGATGCTCGCCCGGTCTTTGCCGAACAGCCACACGCCGCTGCGCGAGACTTCCATGGCGTTGGCCGCGGCCTCGCAGATGGTCTGCATCTGTGCGCCCTGCTCGCTGGTGCTCAGCTGGCGAGCGAGCACCCGCAAAAGCTCGTTGTGGCGCTTCAGGCGTGCCTGGCGTGCGCGGTCGTGCTCCTGCGCAAGGCTCGTGCGCGACGTCTGGGCGGCTTCGCGTCGCGCCTTCGCCCGTGACACCGCACCCGCGAGGGCGGTCGGCGTCGCCTCACACAGCTCGTCGGCACCGCAGCGCAGCGCTTCCTCGCCGCATTCGCTCCCTGCGCGCAGGAGCACGATCAGGGGCGCTGCACTATGCACGCGCAGGCTTGCGACTGCCGGGCACAAGCAGCTCTCCTCACCGCGCCCGTCGACGATCACCAAGCTCGGCAGGCCCTTCGTGGCGCAGGGCTCGCTTCGCGCGTCGACGAAAGAAAACATCACGTTCGGCAAGGCTTCTGCGAGCCACGGGCCAACGTCGTCCTGCGTCGTCGGCACATCCGGGCTCACAACCCATGCAACCGCGGCTGTGTGCGCGTCGCTCATCTGATCAACAGTAGCCATGATGCGCCCAACGTCCAACCCATCGGGGACCCAAGGACGTCATTTGCGCGGCCCCGCCAGTGGTATTGCATGCCTCGTTGGGGGTCTCACTGGAGCACGGGATCGAACCAGTCGTCGACGCGCTTGATGTAGCGCTCGGCGCGGTGTCTTGCGACCTTGTTCGACAGGCGAACATCCACGCCTTGGTCGGGCGCGTCGAGCACTTCGCGCAAGAGCTTGATGAACAGCTCCCGATCCTGGGCGTTGACGGCGTAGTTCTTGGCGTAGCCAACCAGGATCAAGTGGTTTCTGCGTTTGCAAACTTCGAGCGCGCGCTCGAAATAGGCCTTTGCCTTGTCGAGATTGCCGCCGAACAGGGCCGGAAACATGGATTCGACCGAGCCCAGGATGCCGAGGCCCCCCGCGTCGGCGAAGGAGGGATCGAGCTCAACGGAGCGCTCGAGCAGGGCGCGAGCCACCGGAGCGTCGGCTATCACGCGCACGTCGCCGCCGGAGTTGGCCATGGCCGAGCCCCAGGCGAGACCTGCCCAATACAGCGCTGCGACGTCCTCTTGCTCGGTGAAGACGCGTGCGAGGTACTTCTTCACGATCTCCACCTTGCCCGTCTTCAGCTGCTCATCGAGCTTTCCCTCTTCGTCGCGCATGCGTAGGCTGCGCAGCGCGAGCTCCGTGGCCCGCTCGTAGAACAGGCGCACGCGCCGTTCGAGCCGATCGGCGCGCTCGAAGTCGCCGGCCTCGTCTGCCAGCTCCCATTCGTACTGGACCCAGCCGAAGGTGTAGGCGACATAGGTTCGGGCCAGGCCGAGCAGCAGTGCTTCGTTGTTGGGGCTGACCTTGACCAGCACCTCGCTCTGCATGATGGCACCGGGCATGGCCATGCCGGCCACCTCGTAATCCCAGAAGCCGTTGACACCATCAGCGCCAGCGGCTGCCACCTTGGCGGTCTGATCAGCCGCGATGCGGTTGACGTTGCAGCCGAAGCCGACGGCGAGGGCCGCGGGGGCGACGCAGCCGAGCACGACCAGGCGAGAGAGAGAACGAAACCGATGACGGAGCAGCATCGAGCAGGGACCTCACCAGCGAAAGGGTCGCTCCGGCGCAAAACCGGCGCGACCCCATTGTGTCCCCGCGTACGGGGCTTGACCAGTGTGGTTTCACCCTTACATCTGCACGAAACTACTCAGGGAAGTGTCTCCATGTAGTCGGCGATGTCGGCGCCGTAGACCGCGCTCGTCTCGCTCAGGCTCGCGGCGCGCGCGGCGCAGTGCAGCGACTCTTCGAACACGCCCGAGGTCACGTAGTTCATGATCTCGATGCCGCGCGATGCCGGGATGAACTCGCCGCTCGGATCGTCGGGTGTGGCGTTGCAGCCGTTGAATAGGGTGCCAAACAACGGTCGCAGGAACGCGCTGCCGAGCTGAAACTCGTTGGCGAGATCGACGATGTCCACTTCGGGGTTCGTCGGGTCGCGCAGGGTGCACAGGTTGCCGCCGACCAGGTGGCCGCCCTTGGCGATGGACACGTAGCGTCGAGAGGCCGTGCTCGAGCCGTCGTAGCCTCCGCTCGACGCTCTGGAAACGCTATCGCTCGCGCCCATCAGGCTCAGCATCGAGCTCGCGCGTCCGCCAGCCACACCTCCGCCTGCGGCGTAGACGACGATCACGTCGGCGATGTCTGAGTAGCCCGACACGGCGCCACCACCGGCGCTGTGACCGATGGCCGCCACGCGCTGCATGTCGAGGTGACCTGCGAGGAAGGCGAGGTCACCCTCCGTCTTTTCGAGCTCGCTCAGCATGGCGCGGCCATCCTGGGTCTGGTTGCCGCGGCCGCCCAACCCGCCGCCCCCGAGCATGTCGCGCAGCATGATGCCCGGGTGATCACCTGCGATCACGACGAAGCCCCTGCTTGCCCAGTGAGTGGCGTTGTCGAGGTTCGTGGTGCGAAAGCCGGCCGTGCCGTGGATGAAGAGGATCACCGGGTAGGGGCCCGCTTCGTCGTCGAGCGGCAGGTCGCGATAGCAGGCGCAGTC
>CAYNOM010000256.1:0-8219 GCA_964398415.1 uncultured Polyangiales bacterium
GCCGAACAGCCAGCTCGACTTCGTGCTGCACTACACGTCCGCGCCCGGACGCGGCGCTCTACCCGGCACGATCGACTGCGACTACGAAGCTGGAAAGCACGCCCGTGGCTCAGAGCACCTCGGCAAGGTGTACAGCCAGATCTACTCGCAGCTGCTCGACCGTCCCCTCGGCGAGTACGAAGGCTGGGCCGCCCAGTCCGAGTATCTGCAGGGTCTGAAGCAGCAGTACGACGCCGACGGCGCCTTCGTGGTGTACGTCGCGGCAAACCAGAGCTACAGCGCGGGCTTTCGTGCCTACGCGTCGATCAACGGCCCGAGCACCTGGCTCGACTCGAGCTACGGCTTCGCCGTGTTCATGCACGAGTTCGGGCACATCTTCGGCGCACTCGACGAGTACTGCCCGGACGCCTGCATCTCGCCCTCTGCGCAGCACGGCTACCTCGGCATCGTGAACGCCAACGCCACCTTCCGCTACAGCACGTGGGGCGGAGCCCTGGCAGGCAAGGGCGAGGACGCGAGCTCGCTGATGATGGCCAACGTCGTCAACGGCCTAAACGGCTACACGCGTGGCGCCTTCGGCTGGCTCGACACCGACGGTGACGGCCTGCTCGAGGTGCGCGACACCTTCCCGAAGAGCGAGCTCAGCGCCCAGGTGCAGGGGGCCGAGGTGAGCCTCCTGGGGCGCATCGTGGACGTGCCCCAGACGAGCAACGGCTTCACGCCCTACTCCGTCAATCGCATCCAGGCGCTGCACGTGCGCTTCGGAAACGACGCGAACGCGCCCTTCATCCGCTACCCCCTTCCCGCCGACACCCGCGGGCGACAGCTCGTATCGCTTCCCCTCGGCGCCTTCCCGAGCGGCCAGCACACGCTCTACGTGCGCGCCGAAAACTCGGTGGGCAATCTCGAGCCCACGCCCCGCCGCATCGACGTCCCGAGCGTCGACCGCGGAACGCGCAGCGCACCGCGCCTGTCCCTACGCGCAGACCGCGACGTCGCCTCACTCGCCTCGCTCGTGACCCTCAACGCCGACTCCGTCGATCTCGATGGCGAGCGGATCTGGTTCCGCTTCGACGTCGATGGCGACGGGCGCTTCGACACCTCCTTCAGCACCCGCAGCTCCCTCGTGATGCGGCCGCGGCGCACGGGGCAAAACAACGTGATCGTCGAGGCGCGCGATGCGCGTGGCTTGACGAGCCGGGCCGCGTTGCCGCTGCTCATCGTCGATCGCAATGCGAGCCCACGCGTGACCCTCGCAGCGCTGCCCTCGCCCCTCGTCGGACAGCCCGCCGTGGATCTCGCGGTGAGCGCCACCATCACGGATGCGGAGCGCCATGCCACCTCGCATACGCTCGAGCTCGAGCTCGACGATGCCGGCCGTAGCTTCTCGGAGAAGACCGACCTGGGCAGCGGCACCGCCCACACGGCACGGCTCAGCACCCCCAGCGGCCTGCCCGTGCGCGCGATCGACATGCTCAACCTCGACAGCGCCGCCTGGCAGAGCCCCACCATCCACGACGTGGTTCGCATCGACCGTGACGTGCTCGCGGTGGCCATGGGTCAGATCGGCGTCTTGTTCGTCGACACGGCGACGGCCCAGCCCTCGCTGATCACGCGCATCGAGGCAGGCGTCGAAGCGCGCGACCTGTTCGTCGAGGGCACGCGCCTCTACGTGCTCGGCGACAAGCTGACGAGCTTCGACGTGCAGAATCCGCGAGCGCCCGTGCTCGTGCCGCAACGCAAGACCACGCGAAACCGCCGCGTGCTCGTCCAATCGGATGCTCCGATCGACGAGGGCGGCACGAAGGGCCTGCCGTTCTTGCCCGCCTGGTCGGAGACCATCACCGGGGCAAGCCTCGATCTCCTCCTCGAGCACTCGGCCCCCGCCGAGGTGCGCATCGAGCTCGAGCTCGACGACCGAAGCACGCTCGTCTTGGCCGAGCGCCTCCCTGGACGCCCCGGGGTGAAGCACCTGCGCTTCACGGAGCGCGACGCCCTCTCGACGCTGGTCGGGCGCATCGCGCGCGGCGAGCTGCGGCTACGTGTGATCGACGGAGTCGAAAATGGCTCGAAGGGTCAGGTGTTCGAAGCCCGACTCACCCTGCAAACCGAGCACCGTGCCATCGACGTGCTCGAGGATGCCCAGGAGATCGTCGGCCATCACGATCCGCGCGTGCTCGTGATCAGCGGCCGCGGCCTCGAGATGCTCGACGTGAGCCGCATCGACGACGTGCGCAGCCTGGCACAGCTCGACGGTGGTTTCGTCGCTGCGTCCATGCTCGTCGATCGCGGCGTGCTCGTCTACGCTCCTCTCGATCCCGAGAAGCGCTTCGAGGCCGAGCGCCTCGGATTCTTCGGCGACGTCGAGGGTCTGTCCTTCGTCGACCTGACCCTGCCGTTCTGGCCGCGCGTCTCGCGCACGCTGCCCGACTTCGTCGGCGACGATCTCGTGATGCTCGGCAGCCGCTTCTACTTCACGGAAGAGCGCCCGGGCGAGCCCGGTGAGAAGCCACGCCGCGTGACGGTGGTGGGCGATGGAAGCGCCTTTGCCCGCGGACGCCCGTTCCAGCTCGCCGAGACCGACGTCACCATCGGCCGCGGCAGCTTCGGCGATGACCACACGGTGTATCGCACCGTGGCCGAGATCGAGGCCATCGACGTGCGCGACGCTTCGCGCATCCGTGTGGTGGAGCGCTTCGTGCGCCCGTCTTTGTGGTACGCCAAGGCCCTCGGGCCGACTGAAGCCGTGTCCATCGATCAGAGCCTGCTCTTGCTCATCGAGCTCGGCGAGCGCTTCCACGGCCTATCTCAGACCTACCGCGTCAAGCTGCGCGCCGAAGACACGCGGGGCGGTGTGTCCGAAGCGAGCCGTGCGGTACACGTCATCCCCTACGATCACGCGCCCGTCGTCGACGGTGTGACGCTCGTGGGCCCAAGCACCACGCGCGATCCCGTTCGCTTCACGGTCACGGTGCGCGATGCCGACGAGGGTCAGTCGTGGGATCCGATGCGCGCCGTGCGCATCGACTTCGACGGCGACGGCCACTTCGACGGCCCTTGGCACTATGCGGGCCAGGGCTACGAGATCGCGCACCTGTACGCGACAGGCGGCGACTACGTGGTGCGCGTTCAAGCCCGCGACGGCTTCCATGCGCTCTCCGAGGTGTTCACCCTGCCGATCCACGTGGAGACCTACACCCCCGTCGCCTGCAGCGACTCGTCGGTGTGCCCCAAGGGCGAGTACTGTGAGCTCGGTGCGGTTTCCTGCGGTGACGCGGGGCAGGGCCAGTGCGAGCCGCGTCGTGACGACTGCTACGGCGCAGCCGATCCGGTGTGCGGCTGCGACGGCGTCACCTATCGCAACGCGTGCGACGCCCAAGCCAAGGGCGTGTCTGCTGCCCATCCGGGCGTGTGCGAAGGCGAGCAGATGGCCTGCGGTGGCCGCGACGGCCTGAGCTGCAGCGTACCCGACATGGTCTGCATCTACCCGATCGGCGCCACCTCGGGCGAGAGCTGCGGCGGCGACGGCAGCATCCGAGGCGAGTGCATGTACCCGCCCGACGGCTGCTTCATCCCCTACGGGCGCATCGGCATCCCGCGTCCTCAGTCGGTGTGCGGTTGCGACGGACAGACCTACCCGAGCGAGTGTGAAGCCACGCGCGCGGGCGTGTCGGTCGAGCGCTACGGCAGCTGCGAGGAGCCGCCCGACTGCCGCAGCGAGGGCTGCGAAGCCGGTGCTTACTGTCAGTACTGCTGGTCGGGCTACGTGTGCATGCCCGAAGGCTCAGCCTGCTGAAGCGTCAATAGGCGTAAAACAGGCTGAGTGAGATCTCGCGTCCGCCGTAGGGCAGCGCTTCCCGGCGACTGTCGTAGAACGGTACGGCGAGATTCAAGCGCTCCGAAAGCACGTCGTGCGCTGCGAGGGCCAGGTCGAGCCCCTTCTGCCGAAAGGCGTCCTCGTAGCGCAGACCGAGCGACAGGATGAGCTGCGTGTCGAGCCGTCGGCTCGCGCCAAGACCCGACGTCGTGCGCCGTGGGCCGACGACCCAGGCCGAGCCCTGCACCTCGAAGTCTTTCAGGAAGCGAAGCGCGTGGCTCGTGTAGATGCGCCAGGTGGGCACGGCCAAGAGCACGTCGAAGCGCGCACGGCCCTCGGCATCGACGTCGGGCGCGATGTACGTGTCGCCGCCGCGCGGCCGAGCCGCGTAGGCGTATGGATTGTCTGGATCTGCAAAGAATTGCGGCCACACGAGCGAGAGGTTGCCCGCACCATGGTAAGGCCCAGTCTGCACGCGCACCTCGCCCTCGCCGCCGTAGGTACCGAGCTTTCCGCCGTTGTCTGAGTAGACGTCGTCCGCGTCGACATTGTAGCGGTACTCGATGATGTCCTCGACTTCTTGGTAGAAGGCGTTGGTCACGAGGGACACGCGACCGAAAAAAACGTAGCCGCTCTCGAGCTCGAAGGTGCGCGCACGCTCGGGTCCGACGGGACTCCGCCAGGGTTTGTCTGGATCGAGCCCGAACTCACTGAACGCGGTATTGGCCATCAGCGGCGCACGGAAGGCGGAGCTGTACATGAGCTTCGCGTGAAAGGCGTCGAGCACGAGGGTCAAAGCCCCGCGTGGCGCCAGGTTGTCGCCGTAGAGCTCGCTGTGGTCGTAACGCACGCCCGCATACGCATTGAGCCGCCGTCCACTGTTCAGGGTGCCGAGCAGGGCGTAGCGCGCGTCGGCGTAGACCGCACTGTTGCGCACGGTGATGCTCTCGCTCGCGTCGTCCCTGAGCGACTTGCGCAGCCCCACCTGTGGATCTGCGCCACGGACCCGCACCACGCTGGCCACGTCCCAGAACAGCTCGCCCCCCAGGGTGAGCTCGAGGTCAGAAGCCGTCAGGATCGCGCGCAAGGTCGGGCCAAGGCGGTGGGTACGCACCGAGCTGAAGCGCGGCGCACTCCCACCCGGTTCGAGGCTCTCCCACGGGTGGCTGAGGTGGTAGCGGGCGCCGGGCACGATGCGCACGTGCTCTCCGATGCGCAGCACATGCTCGAGGACACCGCCCACCGTCAGAAAATTGGTCTCCGTTCGGTAACCCGTCACAAACGCGCGCACCGGGAGCATCGAGACGTCCTCGGATGGAGGCGGCACCTCGTTGGCGCGGTAGGTGTGAACCATGGCGCGCACCTGCGTGTCTTCGAGCAGCGTCATGCGCAACGTGGCACCGGCCGAGCGGACCCCGGCCGTGTCCGAGGTGTGCTGAAGCTCGGGCGTCAGCCCGAGGTTCTGATACGTGCCGTCGGAGAGCAGGGCTCGGCTCGCGAACCCCAACACCGAAAATTCGACGCCACCCACGCTGCGTCCGTAGGCCATGCCGAGATCGGAGCGAGCGAAGCTGCCGCTCGTGTACACGCCGGCGCGCACGGCCGCGTCGCCGCCCGCGAGATCAGCGCCGCGACGCGTCACGATGCTCACCACGGATAGCTCTGCCGCGCCGCCGTACAACACGGCGCCCGGACCACGGATGATCTCGACGCGCTCGATGAGGTGCACGGGGATGTTGTGCGCAAGGGGGAACGTGCCGAACGAAAGCTCGCTCAGCGCCATGCCGTCGATCATCACGAGCGTGCGTCCCTCGAAGCCGTACAGACCGCGCGTCACGAAGGACGCCGTGCCGATATCCCATGTGGGGACGAAACCCGGCACCATGGCCAGCACGTCGAGCAGGTCTCGCGCGTGCGCGCGCCGGATGTCCTCCTGCGTGATCACCGAAACCACCGATGACGTCTCGCGTAGCGTCTCTGCCTTGCGCGAGGCCACTGTGACGTCGATGTCGACCTCGAGCAGCTCCTCGAGGGAGAGCTGACTCAGGGTCTCGAGGGGGTCGTGTTCTTCAGGGCTCGCCTCTCCGCCCTGGGCGAAGACGAGGGTGGGCACGAACGCCTCCACGATGAGAAGCGAAAGGACGCGACAGGCGCTTCGTCGCAGCTCGTTCAAAGCTCAACCCCAGGGCGCACGGCGACCGACCGCGTTCCCCGGAGCATGCTATCGCTCGCCGCGCGGCGCCTCAAGGCAGGCACAGGGGCTCGTCGATCGGCGGCGGAGCGCAGCGTCCTGCGGTCTCCGCGTCGAAGTCGAGGATGCAGTCCGCGCTCGCGCATTCGTTGTAGCGGTAGCACTCCGCGTCCGTGCCCCGCAGGGGCTGGCAGGTGTCGGTCGCGGAAGGCTCGCGGGCGTGGCTGTTGCAGAGGCCGGTGTCCTCGAGCCCGCACGCACAGCCGAGCCCCGCCGCACAGCTCGGCGCGAGCACGGGATTGCACGCGGCGCCCTGTGCGGCCGGTGCGAGGCAGGTGCCCGTCTCGCGGCTGCACCACAGACCCGCCTCACAGCTCTCGAGCTCGAAGACATTGCAGGGCTCACCCAGCGCGCCAGGAAGCTCGCAGGTGCGCTGCTCGGTGCAGAACAATCCGTCGCTGCACAGCGTGCTGTCGGGCGCGACGCCTGGGCAGGCCTCTCCTTCCCCCACCCGCAGCCGACAGGTGCCTTCCGTCGGGTCATCTCCGTCCGCACGGCGACAGCTCGCGCCCGCTCGGCAGCGGCCCATCAAGCACGTTTCGCCCGCACCTGGCAGCACCGCGCAGCGCCCGGCAGAACCCGCGGACACCAAGCAACCGAGCCCGGCCTGGCAGTGCTCGTCGCGGTCGCAGGGCCCGTCCGCAGCCGAGGGCATGCGACAGCGACGCTCGCTCGCGTCCGCCTCGCCGCTCATGCAGAAGGCCCCCTCGGGGCAGTTGAAGTTGCCGACGCACGGATCCCCGAGGCCGACCTCCTGGGTGCAGCGCCCCTCGATGCACTGAACGGGAGGAGGGCACTGGTGGTTCGCATCGCAGGGCTCACTCGCGCTCCGCACGCGCGCCACACAGCGCGACGAGCCGGAGCCGTCTGGATCTCCACACACTGCGCCCTCGACGCACGGCTGCCCCTCGCAGGCCTCACCGGCGCCGAGCCGCGCCTTACAGCGCATTTCGGTGTCGTCGCAGTAATCGTCGGGTCCGCATACCTGATCCGGGCACGCGCTTCCGCGCGCAGGAAACGCCACGCAAGTGCCCGGACAAGCCTGCTGCTCTTGGCAGAATCCGCCGCGACACGCGGCAACGCCGACGAGGTACACGAGGCTCTCCTCGGGATAGCAATCTCCCCCCGCCTCGACCCGTCCCTCGAACACGCTGAGGCAGGCCTCGTCTTGGTTCGCCTGCACGCAATCGCTCGGATCGAGCGCCGACACGCAGCGCGCAGCCTGCACACCGTCGTAGGCAAGCCTGCCTGCGCTGAGCGCCGTCGCGACCTGCATGCAGCGCGCCTCGAGGCCCGAGACGTAGTCCGCGCGCCGCGTCTCGGGATAGTTCTCCCGGCCAAAGCACGTCTGCAGAAAGTCGTAGCCTCGTGCCGCCCGATTGGCGCAGTAGGCCGCTAGGCTCAGTGGCTCGGGGGCCGCCATCGCAGCGTCTCCGCCACCCTGCATGGCTGCGTCAGCCCCCGCATCGTCGGCGCTTCGGCCCCGCGGCGCATCGTCACAGCCTGCCTGCAGACACAAGGCAAGCCCCAGGCCACCGACCAACCTCGCGAGACGTCTTTGACGCATGGACATGCAAGGTCCTCCAAGGTTCCCATCGCCCCCCTCTGGGCCATGCCTTCATATCACGACGCGCCGCGAAGGTGAGCGCTCTCGGTCGCTCTCGCTTCGTACACTTGCCCGTGCCCGTGCCCATGCCCGATTTCTAGCTGTCTATCCCTACACAGGGATCGCACTCGTCAGATGGATTGCTCTGCGGTGCCAGACCAAGCGACATGTGGGCTTGATCCGCATGACCATCGAACATCGCGAAGACCCCTTTTGCCGGGATGGAGCGACAACAGGTTGGGTAATCTCAAGAGACGACGATCCAAGGATCCTCACCATGCAACTTTCCCCCGAACCACAAGAGAAGCCGCACAGGGGTTGCCTGCGCGCCCTCCTCGTCCAGCTTTCGGTCATCGCGGCCTGTCTGTGCATGCTCTCCGCGTGCAGCGAATCGTCGTCCAGGGACTCCGACGGGAACGGAGGCTCCTGTAGAGACGGCGACTGCGTTGGCGCTTCCGATAACGACCGCTGCGAAGACAGCGATTGCGCTGCCGACGGCGGCTCCTCGTGTCCGGGGTGCGGCGGCATGGCGTCAAAAGCTGGGC
>CAYNOM010000257.1:0-8218 GCA_964398415.1 uncultured Polyangiales bacterium
GAGGCTTCATTGACTGAGGAGGAGATCTGCTCGGAAAGATCGGCCGCAGGGTAGATCCGCTGAGCGATCTTGACGTAGAATTCGGGGATTAAGACGACGCGCAAGAGCTCGCGCGCGTCGGGGTCGCGGTTGATGACGTTGCCGACGTCGTGAATCAGACGGATCATCAGCTTCGCGAGGTGATAGCCAGGCGCGGCCTTGCCGCCGAAGATGATGGTGCGCGGCAGAAGGCCCGCCGTGCGCCCCTCCTTGATGCGCCGATAGAGCGCGATGGCGTGCAGCACGTTGAGGTGCTGGCGCTTGTACTCGTGAATGCGCTTTACCTGGATGTCGAAGATGCTGTCTGGATCGATGTCGATGCCGCACACCGTTCGGATGTGAGACGCGAGCACGCGCTTGTTCTCGCGCCGGGCCGCTCGATATTTCTCGACGAAGGCCGCATCGTCCGCGAGCTTCTCGACACCGACCAGCTGCGTCAGATCGCGCACCCAACCATCGCCGATGGCGTCGTGCAAGAGCGCGGCGAGCCTCGGATTGGCCTCGAGCATGAAGCGACGCTGCGTCACGCCGTTCGTCTTGTTGCTGAAGCGCTCCGGGTAAAGCTGCGCGAAGTCGGACAGCACCGTCGTCTTCAAGAGCTCGGTGTGCAGCTCGGCGACGCCGTTGATGGCGTGGCTGCCGACACAGGCCAAGTTCGCCATGCGCACGCTCTTTTGTCCCGTGTCGTCGATCAAGCTCATGCGTGAGAAGCGCGACTCTTCGTTGGGGAAGCGCGTGCGCACCTCCTCGAGGAAGCGGCGATTGATCTCCACGATGATCTCGAGGTGGCGCGGTAGCACGCGGCGGAACAGCGCGAGCGGCCAGGTCTCGAGCGCCTCGGGCAAGAGCGTGTGGTTCGTGTAGGCGAGCGCCTTCGTCGTGATGGCCCGGGCCTGCTCCCACTCGTAGTCGTGCTCGTCGACGAGCAAGCGCATCAGCTCGGCCACCGACAGCGCGGGGTGCGTGTCGTTGAGCTGGACGGCGTACTTCTCGTGGAAACGGTCGAGGGTCGTCTCGCGCTGCAGGTAGATGCGGATCATGTCCTGCAACGAACAAGAGACGAAGAAGAACTGCTGCTCGAGGCGCAGGATCTTGCCGGCCTCGGGCTGGTCGTTCGGGTAGAGAATCTTCGTGATGTTCTCCGACACCATCTTCTGTTCGACGGCGCGGTAGTAGTCGCCGACGTTGAAGGCGGCGAGGTCGAGCGACTCGGACGCCACCGCTTGCCACAGCCGCAGGAAGTTCGCGTTCTGAACGCCGTAGCCCAGGATGGGGGTGTCGTAGGGCACGCCCTTCACGATGCGGTCGGGGATCCAACGCACCTTGTAGCAGCCATCGTCGTCTTGATAGTGCTCGGTGTGGCCCCCGAGCTGCACCTCGATCTCGATCTCGGGCCTGTGGATCTCCCACGGGTAGCCGTAGCGCAGCCACGAGTCGGTGGCCTCCACCTGCTGACCGTCGCGAATCTGCTGATCGAAGATGCCGAACTCGTAGCGGATGCCGTAGCCGATGGCCGGGATTTGCAGGGTGGCGAGCGAGTCCATGTAGCAGGCGGCGAGTCGACCCAAGCCGCCATTGCCGAGGCCTGGCTCTTCCTCGTGCTCGATCAATGCGTCGAGATCGACGCCGAGCTCACGCATCGCGCGTTGGGCGTTTTCGTAGATGCCTAGGTTGCTCAGATTGTGCAAGAGCTGCGGACCTATCAGGTACTCGGCCGACAGGTAGGCCACGGTTCGGCTGCTGCGCTCGAAGTAGGTGTGTGCCGTGCGAATCCAGCGATGCAGCATGCGGTCGCGCACCGTGAAGGCCAGGGCCAGGTAGAGGTCGTTCTTGGTCGCGACCTCGAAGAACTTCGCCTGCCGGCAAAAGAGGTTGAACAAGAAGTCGCGCGCGATCGAAGGGGCGTCGTGTCCCACCAGCATGCTGGTGACGCCTTCGAGGTCCTGGGGCTCTATCTTCAGTGTCATGACGTCGGAACGGTAGCGCTTCCGACGTGGGGCGTGTGGACTTTTCAGCCCGGCTGTGGCTGCTACGATCTGGCCTGTCCGCGGATCCCGCGGCCTTCCCGAAGCAGGTCTACGTGCTCGTCTGGGTGAAGCGAAGGGTGGCGCGCCAGGCCGGTGTAATCGTCGCCGCCAGCGTGGCGCTCTCGGCTTTGCTCGTACTTGCCCTGGGCGAGTCGGGCGTGATCGACCCGGTGCCCGCCTTCACCTTCGCGCGCGGGGCCCTCCTGGTCGTCCCGGCGGCCGGCCTCGTGGCCGGCTGGATCGCCAAGCGGCTGCTCGGCGCGCGCCTCGCGCACTTGGTCGAGGTCATCGACGGCGCAGGTCCACACGACGACCTGGCACGCATCCGCGACCTGGGTCACGACGAGGTCGGCGCCATCGGAAGTGCGGTCAACCGCCTGCTCGCGCGACTCACCAGCATCCGGGCCAGCATGATCGACCAGGAGCGAGAGCTGAGCCGAGCCCAGCGCGAGCTCGAGCTCACCGCAAACCTGGCCGCGAAAACCGACGAGCTCAAGAAGCGCCTCGAAGAGCGCGCCGTCCTGTTCGAGATCCTGCGCCTGACCACCTCGAGCCCCGAGCTCGACGAGGTGCTGCACCGGCTCGTAGAGCGCGTGGGACAGCTGCTCGAGCTACGCGAGTGCGCGATCTTCATCTTCGACGAAGACGCCCAGCGCTTCGTGGTACGCGCAACCTTCGGCTTTGAAAGCGAAGAGCTCGTGGTGGGACGCGCAGTGGAGCTCGGTGAAGGCATCTCTGGGCTCGTGGCCGCGACGCGCGAGCCCGTGGTGCTCGACGACGTGAGCCGCGACGCGCGCTACCTCGCATTCTGGGGCCACGCGAAGCGTGAGGGCTCGCTCGGGGCCGTGCCGATCTTGCACCAGCAGCGCCTGCTCGGCGTGCTCACGTGCACGCGCGACAGGGAAGCTCCGATTACAGACATGCAGCTCAACTTGTTGTGCGCCATCGCCGACAACACGGCCCTCGCCATCCGCAACGCACAGCTGTTCGAGCGCATGCGCGAGCTTTCGACGCACGACGAGCTGACAGGCCTCGCCAACCGTCGCCTGTTCCGGCATCAACTCGGCCAGGAGATCGACCGAGCCCGGCGCTTTCAGAAGCCGCTTTCGCTGGTCGCCATCGACATCGACCACTTCAAGCAGCTCAACGATCGCAACGGCCACCCCACGGGCGACGCAGCGCTGCGCAGCGTCGCGGCCCTGCTCGAGAGCCGCGTGCGCAAGGTCGACACCGTGGCGCGCGTGGGCGGCGAGGAGTTCATGCTGCTCTTGCCACGCGCCGATGCAAGCGAAGCCGCGCTCGTGGCCGAAAAGCTACGCGAGGCCGTCGCCTCGAGCCTGCTGCCGGGCTCCTCCGAGCAACCCGAAGGCCGGCTTACGGTGAGCCTGGGCGTGGCGGAGCTTGGCTCCGCAGACGATGAAGCGGGCGAAAGCCTGGTCGCACGCGCCGATCGTGCGCTGTACGCCGCGAAGCACGCGGGCCGCAACCGCGTGTGCACGCTCTAGCCCGATCACCCAAGCGTTCCAGTCCCGAATCGATGCAGAAGCGAGCGCGCCCGCAAAGCACGGACCGAGGAAGACTCCTGTCTTTCGCAGGTCCGGGCTGCGGACGTAAGCCGCTTATGCACGATTCCGGACTGGAACTCAGCTCAGAGGTCGTCGAGTAGCTCGCCGTCGAGCCCATCCGCCGGGGCAGGCTCGGTCTCGCTCTCGGTCGCAGTCTCGGTTTCGGGCGCCGGCGGCGCGACGGGCGCGGGCGGCTCGCTGGCGAGGGTGTTCGGATTGCAGTCCTCGTCGAGGCCCTCTGCGTCGTACACCTCGGTCAGCCCGGGGCGCCGACGCGGATCGAAATCGTCGCAGTCTTCATCGCTCAGCGAGCCGTCGGCGTCGAGGTCTCGCCACTCCACGGCGACCTGCACGCTGCGCGAGGCGATCCAGTTGCCCGAGAGTGCGATGCCGAGCTGGAGCGTGGGGCCGACCACACGCTTCTTGGTGCGCAGGAGCTCGGCACGTAGCTCGCTCGCTCGCTTGGCGTCGACCCCGAGCAGCGCGTAGCTCGGGACCTCCACACGAATCTCGTCGTCCTTCCACGACAGCACCTTGAGCAGAATGCGGTTGCCGCCGATGTGGGCCTCGATGCTCCGGCCGGCGGCGTCGTCGCCAAAGCCTTCACCGACGAGCCGCACGACCTCGCCCTCCAAGACGACCGCCGTACGCAGCGCGGGATGGGTCTCGCTACGCAGTGCTTTGAGCTTGAGCGGCACCACCACCTTGGGCGCGGCGCTCTTGCGCGCTCGGCTGGGCAGGCTGCCCACCTCATCAGGGATGCTCATGCCGCCGGCGAACAAATCGCGGGACTGGGCCCCAACCGACACAGGGCCGCACACGAAGCTGGCGGCACACACAGCGAAAACGAAGCCCATCCTAGTCATGGAATTTTCCTCCTTGGCGCGAAAACTAGGTGCCTTGAACGGAACTTTCCAGCTCAAACATGGACAAATGTGTGCGCTCACCCCCGAATGGGGGATGTTTTTGTGCTCTAACGCCCAATAACCTGAAACCTGCGACGCTACGCCAGTGCCTCAGCGCCGAGGCAATCGGACCTCCGCGCAGTGGACTAGGCGTGCAGCAGGCCGCGGACGCGCGCTGCCGACACAGGTTCGCGACCCGCCGCACGCGCGATGGCCGCGGCGCGCTCGACCAGCGGTGCGCTGCCCTCGGCGAGCACGCCGCGCTCGAGGTACAGGTTGTCCTCGAGCCCGACACGCACGTGGCCGCCAAGCTCGGTGGCGAGCTTGGCCATGGGAAACTGGTGGCGTCCCACCGCCGCCACTCCCCAGTGCGCGTCCTTGGGCAGCTCGCTGACGAAGAAGCGAAGCACGCTCTCGCGCGCACCGAGGGCTCCGGAGACGCCAAGCACGAGCTGGACCCACAGGGGTGCTCGCACGAGCCCCTCACGCACGAGGCGCATGGCGTTGTCGAGATGGCCGAGCTCGTAGAGCTCGAGCTCGGGGCAGACGCGGGCCTCGGCGAGGCGCGCGGCCACGGCGCGCATGTCGGGCCAGCTGTTCAGAAACACCTCGTCGCCAAAGTTGATCGAGCCGCAGTTGAGGGTGGCCATCTCGGGCCCGCAGGAGAGGCCGCCGAGACGCTCTTCGAGCGGCATGCCCACGGCGCCTCCGGTCGAGACTTGAACCACCGCATCCGTGCAAGCGCGAATGGCATCGATGGCGGCGCGAAAGTGGGGCTCGGCTTGGCTCGGCGCACCATGCTCGTCGCGCACGTGAAGGTGGATGATGGCCGCACCCGCGTCGACGCAGCGCTTGGCCTCCGCCGCGATCTCCCCCGCGGTGTAGGGCACGTGCGGGTTCTGCGCCCGCGTCACCTCTGCGCCGACGATGGCCGCCGTGAGCACGATGTCGTTCGAGGCGAGCATGGTCAGCGCCGCTTGCGTTGGCAGTCGGTCGGAACGACGCAAGTGCCGCTCGCGCGACACACGACCACGGGTGGATCGAGCACATCGGCCGCACTCACGGCGAGCTCGGGATCGCGCGACAGCTCGATGACCTTGCGCGCCTCGAAACGCAGCTTGCGGCTCGTGTTGCCGACCGACACCAGCTCGCACTCCACCTCGAGCACGTCGCCCGCGCGCACGGGCTCGAGGAATTCGACGCTGTCGTAGGCTCGAAACAACCCCTCGTCGCCATCGTGACGCACGAGCAACTCGGTGGCGACGTCACCGAAGAGCGCGAGACAGCGGGCTCCGTCGACGAGCTCACCGGCGTAGTGGGCATCGTGACTGCCCAGACGAAGACGGTGCATCACGCGCATCATCAGAGTCTCTTCCTCTCGACCAGCTTGGTCGCGATCAGCGCCGCCACGTGGCGCGGTGTGGTTCCTGGACCGAAGCCTGCATCGAAGCCGAGCTCCACCGCCAGCTTGTGGTCGATACGCGGCCCACCGAGCAGCATGAGGAAGCGATCACGCTCGCCCCGCTCCGTCAGCCGCTCGACGAGCGCGCGCGCGTTCTCCTTGTGACAGCCGCGCTGGGTGATCACCTGGCTCACCAGGATGGCATCCGCACCGCTGGCGAGCGCACGTGCGATCAACGCGTCGTTCTCGACCTGCGCCCCCAGGTTGTGGGCCTCGAAGCACTTGTAGGCCTCGAGCCCCTTCTCGCCGGCATAGCCCTTCATGTTGAGGATGGCGTCGATGCCGACGGTGTGCGCGTCCGAGCCCGTGCATGCACCGACCACCACGATCGTGCGGCCGAGCTCCTTCTTCACGAGCTCCTCGATCTCGGACTTCGACAGCTCGGGCACTTCGGCCACGGGCACCTCGAGGTGGGTCACGTCGACGTGATGGCGCGAGTGACCGTAGACGACGAAGTAGCTGTGCTCGGGGCCGCACTGCTCCATGAACGTGACCAGCACCTCGTCGAGCCCGTGGGCTTGGGCAAAGCGACGCGCCGCCTCCTTGGCCCTCGGCGAGGGCAACATCTGCAGCGTGAAGCTGAGCTGCACCATGCCGTCGCCTTCGCGATCGCCGTAGGCACGCAGGATGTGACGTGGCGTGGTCATGCTCGTCCCTCCAGCCGCTCGAGCAGCGGATTGAGGTAGTCGGCGGCGCGCGCGACCACGCCGGAGAGGCCCTTGCCACCGGTGGGCGAACGCTTCACGTCGGCAAAGGCGCCGCGCTCGATGGCGCTCCACAGCGTTTCGCGCTGGACGCGTTCGAGTAGCTCCACCGCTTCGAGTAGCACCTCGTTGGCGCGTCGCTCGAGCCTGCCCCCGGCTTTGAGCTCGAGCTCGTCTCCAAGGTGCTTCACCGCGTTGAACACGTAGCGCGTGGCCTTGAGCGAGAGGTGGCGGTCCATCATCAGCGGGTTGTGCACGGCCTCGCTGAACATGCCGAGCAGCTGGATGGTCTGCCCGGTGAGCTGCCCGACCAGGCTGAACATCGCATCGTGCACGTGGCTTTGAAAGATGTCGCCCGTCTTGTGCTTCGTGGGAGGCATCCACTTGATCGGGTGATCGGCGAAGATCTGACGCACGAGCTGGGCCTGGGCGAGCTCCAGCATGAAGCTGTCCTCGATCCACGGATCGATCTCGTAGGCGTGCCCCAGCCCGATCAACCCATCAGGCAGACCTGCACGATGGGCGAAGGCCTCGTTGATGAACTGGCTCGCGAGCACGGTGTGCGCGGCTTCGACGGCGTCGGCCGTGGTCAGGTAGTTGTCCTCGCCCGTGTTGATGATGATGCCGGCGCGGCCGATGATGCGACGCGAGAAGTACTGGTCGACGAAGGTGCGACGCATGTTGATGTCGCGAAACAAGATCCCGTACATGGAGTCGTTGAGCAGCATGTCGAGCCGCTCCACGGCGCCCATCCAGGCGATCTCGCTCATGCACAGGCCCGAGCTGTAGTTCGTGGCCATCACGTAGCGCCCGAGCTCTTCGCCAGCCTCGTCGAGCGCCTTGCGGATGATGCGAAAGTTCTCCTGCGTGGCGTAGGTGCCGCCGTAGCCTTCGGTGGTCGGGCCGTGGGGCACGTAGTCGAGGAGGCTCTGCGCCGTGGCGCGGATCACGGCGACGATGTCGGTGCCCGAGCGCGCCGCGCCCCTCGCCTGGACGGCGTCGTCGTAGATGTTGCCCGTGGCGACGATCACGTACTTCCAAGGCGTCTCGCCCATACCGAGCCGCGCCTTGTTGACCTCGCGCTCTTCACGCGCCCTATCGATGCGCAAGAGCGCGGCGTCGGTTGGCACCACCAGCGCTCGGCCGATGTCGGCCACGGTCTCCTCGCCTTCGGGCGAGATCGGGCCCTTGCCGTAGGCCAGCTGCTCGGCCGCCTCGAGCGCGCTGACGCGCCGCCGCAGCATCTCGCGCCCGAGGTAAAACGCCACCCCACGCTCGAGCAGCCCCGCTTCGTGCAAGCGATCGACGAGCCGATTGGCGAGCGGCGTGCCCTCGTCATCCACGCCCTCGGCCCCGAGCGCGCGCGCCACGGTCCGCTCCACGCCAACCGTGGTGTGCCCATCGATGAAACGCTGCACGTCGTCCGCGACCTCGGCCGCGAGCTGACGACACCGATCCACGAGGGTTTGATCGAAGGCTACTTGCGCCATCCCGAGCTCCCTCTCCATTTAGCCAA
>CAYNOM010000258.1:0-8159 GCA_964398415.1 uncultured Polyangiales bacterium
GGGTGGACGGGACTCGAACCCGCGGCCTCCGGCGTGACAGGCCGGCGTTATAACCGACTTAACTACCACCGCATCGGTTTTGCTTCTGCCTCTCAGCGGAAGCGGGCGATTAGTAGCGCGAGCCCCCGAGGCTGTCAAAGGCGGTTCTGTTGTTTTTCGCACGCTTAGGGCTAAACCCGAAAAGGCGACGCGGTGCAGGAGCCGCGCTACCGAGGGCCGCCCTATGCTGCTATCTGTCGCGCGCCCACGCACGCCCGGAGGAACTTCGCCATGGCCGAACGCACGCTGACCCAAGCCGACCCCGAAATCGCAGGCCTGATCCGGCAGGAGGAGCAGCGTCAGCACGAGTGCATCCGCCTCATCCCGAGCGAGAACTACGCCTCGCGCGCCGTGCTCGAAGCCACGGGCAGCGTGCTCACCAACAAGTACTCCGAGGGCTACGCGGGCAAGCGCTACTACGAAGGCCAAGCGTTCGTCGATCAGGTGGAGGAGCTGGCGAAGAGCCGCATCAAGAGCTTGTTCGGCGTCGACCACGTAAACGTGCAGCCCTACTCCGGCTCTCCGGCCAACCTCGCCGTCTACTTCGCTTTCTGCGAGCCGCACGACTCCGTCATGGGCATGGCCCTGCCGGGCGGTGGACACCTCACCCACGGCTGGGGTGTCTCGATCACGGGCAAGTACTTCAAGGCCCACCAATACGGTGTGCGCAAGGACGATCACCGCATCGACTTCGACGAGGTCGCGCGCCTGTCCCGCGAGCACAAGCCCAAGATCCTCTTCTGCGGAGCCACCGCCTACGCCCGCATCATCGACTACGACAAGTTCGCAGAGATCGCGCGCGAGGTGGGCGCCATCCTCGTGGCCGACATCGCGCACATCTCGGGCTTGATCGCGGCGGGTGTGCACCCATCGCCCGTGGGCAAGGCCGAGGTCATCACGAGCACCACGCACAAGACCCTGCGCGGTCCCCGCGGCGGCATGATCCTGTGCGACGAGAAGCATCGCGCGGCGATCGACAAGGCCGTGTTCCCCGGCTTGCAGGGCGGGCCGCACAACAGCACGACGGCGGGCATCGCGGTCGCGGCCAAGGAAGCCGCCACACCCGAGTTCAAGGAGTACGCGGCGCGCATCGTGGCGAGCGCCAGGGCCATGACCGAGCGCCTCGAGAGCCACGGCTTCGCCATCGTCACGGGCGGCACCGACAACCACCTCGTGCTCGCAGACCTCAGCCCCATGAACGTCCCCGGCAAGGTGGCCGCCAAGGCCCTCGATGTGGCAGGCATCGTCTGCAACTACAACTCCGTGCCCTTCGACACGCGAAAGCCCTTCGATCCGAGCGGCATCCGCCTGGGCACGCCCGCCATCTGCAGCCGCGGCATGGGGCCCAAGGAAGCCGAGCAAGTGGCCGACTGGATAGCTCAGGTCGTCAAAGCACCGGACGACAGCACCGCGCTCACACGCGTGCGCGCCGAGGTGAAGGCCCTGTGCGATCAGTTCCCCGCCCCAGGCCTGCCCGAGCGCTGATGCCGCTTCCAGCGCCCAGCCGCGCCTGACCGCGCGATTTCTTGCGCTCTTGTCCCACGTGTGGTCGCATGTAGGACAAGCCATGCTGGAACGACTGCGACGATCCTTTGCCGGCCGCAAGGACGAGGCAACGTCCGGGCGACCCGTGTTTCTCGCGCTGGGCCTCGCGTCCGCGGCGCTGCTCGTGGGCGTGGCGTTCTGCATGCCGGATGCCCAAGCCCACGCCGCCTCCGAGATCGAGGTCTCGATCGGCAACCACAAGCTCGACGCCACCACGCGCTCGAGCGCGGTGGCCATGACGGCCGCGCGGGCCTTTCTGCGCACGCCGATCAAGCTCATCGCCGGGCCCTGGGAGTTCGACACGACGCGCGGCAAGCTCGGCGCACGCGTCGACCTGAAAGCGTTGACCTCGTGGATCGATGCGGCACGCGATCCGCGTTCGGCACTGAGGCGTCTGCACGCCCAAGAGCTCGGCGACGCGCCGCTCGCCATGCCCATCCCCGCCGCGCTCGAAGACGAAAACGCCGAGCAGTGGGTGCTGCAGATTCGCGATCAGGTGCATCAAAAGGTGCGCGATGCGCGGATCGACCTGCGCGCGGGCCAGATCATTCCCGAGCAGGCGGGCCTCACGCTCGACGTCCACGGCACGCTCGACGCGCTCGCCGACGCCATCTTTCGCGGGCACACCACGGTGCAGGCGCGCCTGATCGAGACGCCCGCCCAGCACACCGCGGGTGATCTTCGCGCGCTCGACTTCAGCCAGGTGCTCGGCAGCTTCGAGACGCGGTACAACGGGCAGGACGCCGCGCGCACCTACAACCTTCGCGTCGCCGCACGTCACCTCGATGGTGTCGTGGTGATGCCGGACGAGGTGCTCGATTTCAACGCCATCGTCGGTGAGCGCAGCGAAGCCAACGGCTTTCGGCCCGCCACCGTGATCGCGGGGGGCGAGCTCTCGGACGGCGTAGGTGGCGGCACCTGCCAGATCGCAGGCACCCTGCACGCGGCGGCCTACTTCGCGGGGCTGCCGATGCTCGAGCGCAACACGCACACGCGGCCGAGCGGCTACATCAAGCTCGGGCTCGACGCGGTGGTCGCCTACCCGAAGCTCAACCTGCGCTTCAAGAACGACTTGCCTCACGCCATCGCTCTCGGCATCGAGGTCGCAAATGGGCGCGTCAAGGCGGAGATTCGCGGACCCGCGAGCGTCGCGCGCGAGGTGAGCTTCGTGCGTCGCGTGGACGAGTTCACGCCCTACGCGCAGATCGAGCGTGAGGATCCCACCCTGCCGAGCGGTGTGCGCGTGCTTTCGCAGCGCGGCGTGGCCGGCTTCAGGCTCACCTCCTTTCGCGTGGTGCGCGACGTCGCGACGAAGCACGCCGTGCGCGAGCGCATCACCGATTCCTATCCGCCTACGACCCAGATTTGGCGTGTCGGCACGGGCGGAGAGGCGCCCGAGGGTTTCGTCGCGCCACCCCACGACCCCCACGGCGAGTATCGCGCCGACGAGTATCTGATCCTCACGCAAGCGGCGGGAGCCCGGGAGCTCACGGAAACCGTGCGCCGCGAGGGCAAGACCGGCTACGTAGGTTGGACCGCCCACGAGGGCATGCCGCAGGCCGAGTGAACGGCTCGCCCCCTCGCGCGCCCAGGTCTGCTAGAGGAGAGTGCATGTCGCTGTCGGGCAAGCGGGTGGTGGTGTGCGTGAGCGGGGGCATCGCGGCCTACAAGGCCGTCGAGATCGTGCGCGAGCTCGGGCGACGCGGGGCGAGCGTGCGCGTGTGCATGACCGAGAGCGCCACGCGCTTCGTCGGCGCCGTCACCTTCACGGGCATCACCGGCACCCCCCCCGTCGTCGATCTGTGGGACCCGAGCTACGCCGGCGAGGTGCACGTGGAGCTCGCGAGCTGGGCCGATGCTCTGATCGTCGCCCCCGCCACCGCCAACGTCTTGGCCCGTGCCGCGGCGGGCATGAGCGACGACGCCGTGCTCGCCACCGTGCGCTGCGCGGACGTGCCCGTGCTCTACGCGCCCGCCATGCACCACCGCATGTGGCGCTCGAAGCCCACCCAGCGCGCCGCGACGCTGCTGCGCGACGATGGCGCCGCCTTCGTGGGCCCGGTGCACGGCAAGCTCGCGAGCGGCGAAGAGGGCATGGGCCGCATGAGCGAGCCCGTCGACATCGTGAACGCGCTCGAATCCGTGCTCGGCACTGCGCTCGACACGCCGCGCGATCTCGATGGGCTGTCGGTGCTGGTGTCGGCGGGGCCCACGGTCGAGGATCTCGATCCGGTGCGCTACCTGAGCAATCGCTCCTCGGGGCGCATGGGCTACGCGATCGCAGCGCGCGCCGCGGCGCGAGGTGCCCATGTGGTGCTGGTGAGCGGGCCCGTGAGTCTGCCCTGCCCCGCGGGCTGCGAGCTCGTGAGCGTGCGCTCGGCGCGCGACATGCATTCCGAGATCACGTCGAGGGCCAATGCACTCGATGCCATCGTGATGACCGCAGCGGTGGCCGACTACCGTCCGGCCGAGGCACACGAGCACAAGCTCAAGAAAACCGACACCCTGACTCTCGAGCTGGTGAAAAACCCGGACATCCTCGCGGACCTCGGCGCGGCGCGCACGACAGCCAAGCCCGTGCTCGTGGGCTTCGCCCTCGAGACGCAAAACGTGGTGGCCTACGCAAAGGACAAGCTCACCAAGAAGAAGGCCGACCTCATCGTCGCCAACCACGCGAGTGACGGGCTCGGTGGCGACACCAACGTGGCCACCTTCGTGCACGAGGCGGGCGAAGAGCCCCAGGGAAAGCTCGACAAGAGCGCCCTCGCCGATCGCATCTGGGATTGGGTCAAGGCCCGCGTCTAATCGGCGCTCTCTCGTTTCAGTTCCCGTGGTCCGGGCTGCGGACGTAAGGCGCTTCGGCGCGATTCTGGGCGGGAACTCTACCCGTACCGGGATTCGAAGAGGGCTTGCAATGCCGACTCCTGCCGCAGCAGATCGAGCGTGAGCGCGGCGTGACCCGTGGCGTAGCCATTGCCGATCAGAAGCTCGACGTCCTTGCCGACGCCCTCTGCCCCGAGCGCTGCGCGACTGAAGCTCGTGGTCATGGCGAAGAAGTACACCTTGCCGCGCGGACGCGTGCACAGGATGGCGCTCATCTCGGCGCCCTCGACGTTCACGCACGACACGGCGGCGTCGACCTCGTGCCCGCCCGTGGCTTCGAGCACGGCGCGGCGCACTGCGAGCGGATCGCGCGCATCGATCTCGAGCACCGCATCACAGATCCCGAGGGCCGACAGCTCCGCCGCTGCGTTGGGATGGGGCTCGATGCCGATTAAGGTGCCGCCCGACCCCACGTGCTTTTTCGCTTCGAAGCACGAGAGCAGGCCACTCTTGCCACCCGCGCCGAGCACGAGCACCCGGTCGCCCGGTCTCAGGGCGCGCGACACATGCGCAGGCGCGCCACACACATCGAGCGCGGCGAGCGCCACCCGCTCGGGCATGTCGTTCGGCAACACCGCAAAGGGACTCGACGCAAAGATCACGGCGCGTCCGCGCACGTCGAGCTGCGCGGAAGCGGGACGCACGCCGCGGATCTCCTCGAGGAACAGCGGTGTCAGCGTGAGCGAGACGAGCGTCGCGATGCGACTGCCCACGGCCACCTCCGCCTCGACCTTTGCCCCCACCTGGGCCACCGTGCCAAGCAACATGCCGCCGCTGCCGGTGACCGGATTTTGCTGCTTGCCGCGCGCATGTACCGTCTGCCGCACGAGCTCGGCCACGCCCTCGATGTCGCCATCCGAGGCCTCGAGCATCTGCCGAAAGCTCGCGGCGTCGATGTTGAGTGTATCGACGTCGATCAGGATCTCGGTGTCGAACACACGTGAGAAGTCGTTGTCGAGGCGCAGCGCGGCCTGGGGCAAGCTGCCCGTAGGCTCGAGCACGCGGTGTGCGCCGAAGCTGTCGCCAGGTTGTTCAGAGGATGTCATCGACCGAGCCTGCTCCCTCGCGCACGACGACGGGTTCAGGCCCGGTGAGGTCCACCACGGTGGACGAGACGATGCCGCAGAATCCGACGTCGAGGATAATCTCGATACCCTTGAAGCGTACCGCGATGTCGGCCGGATCGTTGAGCGGTTCTTCGCCGCGATAGCTCGCGCTGGTCGAGATCAGCGGCACGCCCAGGGCCTGCGACAACGCGTGACTCACCGGGTGCTTGGGCACGCGAATGCCCACCGTCTTGCGCTTCGTGAGCAGAATGCGCGGCACCTCGCGCGTGGCCGGCAGCACGAATGTATAGGGCCCGGGCAGAAGGCGCTTGAGCAAACGGTACTGCGCGTTCTCGACCACGGCGTAGCGCGCGATGTCGCTGAGATCGGCACACACGAACGTGAGCGGCTGCGACTCGTCCTTGCCCGTGAGGTGGTAGATGCGATCGACCGCGCGCTTGTGCCCCATGGCGCAGCCGATGCCGTAGACGGTGTCGGTGGGGTACACGATCACGTCGCCGGCCAGCAGCGCCTCCGCCGCCCGCTGGATCTTGCGCGGCTCGGGGTAGTCGGGGTTGATCTCGATGCGCATGGTCAGCCAGGGCGGGCGTGGAGCATCTTTTTCGTGGAGCCGTCTTCGAACAGCACCTCGACCGCGCCCTCGGGCGTGACGCGCCTGACCTGCCCTACCCCGAAGCGCGCGTGGACGAACCAATCGCCCTCGCGGTAGGTGTTGGCGCGATCGTAGGGCCGGGAGGTCACGCGCTTGTCGGCCACCTCGTTGGCATCGAGCACGTTGGCGGCACGGCGCGGGCTCGCTTTGCGCGCCGTCTTCTCGGGAGCGCTGCGACGCGGCGTACGCTCGGTCGGCTGCGCCACGCGCGAGGGCACCTCGGGTGCGCTCTGTGCCAGGCGCCCGACGAGCCTGCGTGCGGCCGCAGTGACACCGCCCCGCGCATCGCACACGCGCACGATCTCGAGCCGCGCCGAGCGACCGCTCGTGACGCACGACTCGTAGTACTTGTGCGCGGCACGCACGACGGCGGCGAGGCGCTCCTCGGGTGGGCGCGCCGAAGGGCCATCCCCGATGGCGCCGAAGGCGATGCTGACCGACCCGTTGCTGGCGGCGGTTTCAAGACAGCGGATGACGGCCTGCTCGATCTCGGCGAGTGAAGGTGCGGGCGCTTGGCGCGCGTCGACCTCAGCCCCTCGCGTTGCGACCCAGAGCAGGTAGTTGGAGTGCAGCTTGCCCGTATGAAGACGCGCAACCTCGCCCGCCTTGAGGCTTCCGCCATGCTTCTGGCGCTGCACCGAAAGCACTTCTCGGAGCTCGGGCCCGTAGGCATCGAGCAGCGCGCGGTCGGGTCCGGGACCAGGCCACAGGGAGAAGTCGGTTGTGCCGTCGTGAACCAGCACTTCGACACGCTGGGAAGACGGCAGGGAGAAGGGGCTCGCGTTCGCCCAAAAAACGTCCATGCGGCGCGAGGGTTAGCACACGGAAGAGGCTCGCGCCTGCCCCGGAAGCGCACACGATGCTTGCAGCGTAAGCCGCTTCACGTCAGAGTGCGCGCCACCATGAGCGGTGCCTCAGAAAACGATCCGTTCATCGTCGTCACTTGCATCCTCGATGCGAGCGCACGGCCTGCTGCAATCACACGCGCGCACGGAGAGGCGCTCGAGAAGGCGATCACGGCCATCGCAGGCCGCGCCATCGCGGGCCTCGACGTGATCGAGCTTCCGATCGACGAGGGCGCACACCGCGCCATGCGCAAGCATCTCGGCCTTCCGGAGGATCACATCGGCGTGTACGACTTGTTCCCCTTGTCGCCCAAGCTCGATGCGACGGTGCGCAAGGCAGCAGCCCAGTTCCTCGCTGCAGAGCAGCTCTGGACGCTCGATGCACAAGGCGTGTTCGGTGACGCGGTGAGCGTCAAACTAGACCTCCCCGCAGGCTGGGACAAAGATCCCAACGCGGTACATCAACGGCTCGTCGAGGCCGGCGCGCTCGAGCTGAGCGACACGGCCGTGCAGACGTTCCGCGAGATCAAGACGACCTGGGCGAGCTGACGCGGCGCTCGGTCCTGAGAAACGCCGCCTTGCCAGCCTCCACGGGCCGCAAGCTGCGGCGCTCCGTCACCGCGTCCGAGTCGGCCACCGCGAGCCGCCAGGGGGCCACCTGATGCGCTTCGGACGCAAAGCCGATGCCCACGCGCGGCCCGGCGAGAAACGCGCGCACGGGTGCCGCATCGTGTAGCTCGAGCCCACCGGGCTGAAACAGCGCCTGCCCCGACAGACCCACGTCGATGCCGAGGGCGGCACCCACCTTGCCTGGACCCGCGCAGAGGGCGGCATCGACGCGTTTCGCACGACGGCGGGCGATCACGAGCTCTGCGCCCGCTCGCACCTCGCAGGCGCGCACCAGCACCGCCGCGCCCACGTGCTCTGGCTCGGCGACGACGTTGAGCATCTGGTGGATGCCGTAGCAGAGGTAGACGTAGGCGCGGCCAGGCGGACCGAACATGGGCGCGTTGCGCTGCGTCCTGCCGAAGCGGCAGTGGCTCGCCGTGTCGCCGCCGGCGCGGTACGCCTCGACCTCGGTGATGCGCAGCGTGACCTCGCCGAAGCAGAGCTGCTTGCCTAGCAGAT
>CAYNOM010000259.1:0-7701 GCA_964398415.1 uncultured Polyangiales bacterium
CGGCCACGCGCGCTGCGGGCGGCGCTGTGCGCAGGGCCTCGAGCACCCGCGCCCCGTGGGCACGCACCTCTGGATCGACATCGAGCGCGAGCTGCGTCGCGAGGCCCGTGTCGTCTCGCGTGCCGACGCGCTCGAGCACGGCCGCCGCAGCCATGCGCACGGCGCTGCTCGCCGATAGGCTCGCCTGGCCGAGACCTGCGCGACGCTCGTCGGCGGGCCGATGCCTGAGGGCGAGCGTCTTGAGCACCGACACGCGCTCGTGATCCGTGTTGCTCTCGACGCGCGGTGGAGAGACCGCGAACAGCAGCGCGAGCGCGAAAAGGCCCTGACGCCCTCGCCCCTCGCGCTGACGACGCAGCCAAAGCCCCAGCGCGACCAGCGCGAGGCCCGCGAAAAACCAGCTCGCTGCGCTCTTCGTCGCGGCCGTGCGCGGCTGCACGATACTGGCCTTGCTGCAGGCGCTGATCGCTTCAGGCTGCGTCTCCATGAGCGTCTCGCCGCGATAGGCCTCCTGTGCGCCGGCTTCATCGTCGATATCGAGATCGCGCTGATGGGTCTCACCGCGCGCGATGTTCGGCCACATCGTGGCCATGCGCACATCGAAGGATTCGCCAAGACCCAACACGTGACCCATCTCGTGCGTCATCACGCCCGCGAGATCGAATCCCTGGGCGTCGCCTTCGGCGTGCTCGTGGGTGGAGAATGGATGGTTCGCATTCACGAGCACGTCGGTGTCGACGATGCGCCCGGTTTGCGACTCGAATGTGGCGACGGTTACAGCGAGCGAGCTCTCTGCAAGCACCCACTGCTCGATCAGATACACGCCGTTGCTCGCGCCTTTGCCCTCATCGAAGCCCGCTTCGCCGGGCTCGCCTGCATTGATGAAAAGCTCTGGGACGCCATCGAGATCGTGCCACGCGCTCGCCGCGTCGACGACCAGCTGGCGTACAGGGAGATCGCCGAAGAATTCGTACATGCTCGGGTCGATGCGCAGCGCAACCTCGGGCGCGTGCCAACGCACCGTCGCGCCCGAACCCGTCTGCTTGACGGTGTAGGCGGAGGCAGGACTACTCCCGACCAAAATCCACGCGACGATCGCCGTCATCCCCCAGCGCGCCGCCCCACCGCTCACAGGCATATCTAATTTCTACATCGCGACTGCACCGCAATGGAATGTCTGTTTCGCGCACACCAGGTGTGGTGAGGACAACATGCACCGGAAACCCTTGACGTTCTCAGGCGCAGAGGTACCCTCGGCGGAAGGCGGATCCCGGCCGGTTTTCCGAGATCCACGTACGATCGAGCCTCGGAGTGTGAGAGGCGCGGGTGCAGCCACCCGTCGGCTAGGAGATTTTCAGAGACATGGGGACGGAAGAGGACGCCCGGAAGCTGTTCGTAGCGGGCTTGCCCGACACCATGACGGACGAGGGGCTGAGGGCCCTGTTCGTCGGCACGGGCGCCGGGATTCAAGACCTGAGCCTGCCGCGGGATCGAATGACAGGACGTCCTCGAGGATTTGCGTTCGTCACGCTGATCTCGGCGGACGACGCCCAACGGGCACGTGAGCAGCTGGATGGCTCCCTGATCGAGGGGCGAAGCATCAGCGTGCGCCCGTTCTCGTCTGCGCCTCCGGCGCGAGGTGAACGCGGTCCCCAGTCGTTCGGCGGCCCCCCCGGCGGTGCGGGCGGTCCGGGAGGCGGGGGTGGCTGGGGTGAGCGCGAGCGCAGACCTCCGCCCCGGGACGACTCCAATCGCACGTTGTACGTGGGCAATCTGCCCTACGACATCGAGGAGACGGACATGCGCGCGCTCTTCACGGAGCTCGGCGCCACCGACCTCGATCGCATTCACCTCCCGATGGACCACGCCACGGGCCGCAAGCGCGGCTTCGCGTTCGTGTCGTTCATCTCCGAAGATGCGGCCAAGGCCGGGCTCAACGCGCTCGGCAATCTGAGCGTCCGCGGCCGTCCCTGCACCGTGCACCTTGCCCATCCGCGCGGCGAGCGTCCGCAGCGTCCCGAGCGCAGCTTCGGCGGGCCTCCCGGCGGCGGCATGCGCAACAGCTCTCCGCCTGGTCCGGGCCGCGGCTTCGGCGGGCCTCCTGGCGTCGGAGGAGGCGGCCCTGGGGCGCCTTTCCCGGCCGGCCCGGGTGCCGAACGTCGTCCGCGCCGTCCCAGCGACGAGGGCGATCGCGAGCGCAGCGCCAAGGGCGTGGGCAAGAAGAAGCGGCTCGAGGAAGAGAAGCAGCGTGGCGGCGGCAACGCGCGACGTTACCAAGAGTGGGAAGACGACTACGACTCAGACTGACCTGTACGGGTCGTAAGAGTCGAGCAGCCGGGAGCATTGCCCCGGCTTTTTTTTTCGCGCTTCGTTTCGCGGCCTTGCGCAGCGTTGACACCTTCCGGGGTGAGGACTAGAAAGGCCACGCCCAGCGAACCCCGTGGCGCAAGATCTGCCACGGTTCGGCGAACGCGCGATGCGATGCGCCAGCGCTCGGCAAAACGCGCGAAAGGAAGCCCATGGTCTCCCTTTACCTGCCAGTCTTCCTGCTCATCCTCGTCGCGTCAGTGTTGGCGCTCGTGATCTTCACGGCGACGAGTGCGGCTGGCCCCAAGAACATGACGCCCGAAAAAGCGATCCCCTACGAGAGCGGATCGGAGACGACGGGCGCCAATCACCTCAAGCTCAGCATCAAGTTCTACCTGACCGCGATCCTGTTCGTGGTCTTCGACATCGAAGCGATCTTTCTCTATCCGTGGGCGTCGATGTTTCGCGACCTCGGATGGTTTGGCTTCGTCGAAATGCTGAGCTTCCTCGTGGTCCTCACGATCACGCTGATTTACGCCTGGCGGAAGGGAGCCCTCGAATGGGAGAAGTGAAAGTCCTGCAGACGGGCGAGTCGGGATTTGCGACGACTCGCTTCGAGGATCTGCTTGCCTGGGCGCGCAAATACTCGCTGTTCCAGTATCCCTTCGCGACGGCTTGCTGCGGCATGGAGTTCTTCTCCGTCGCGTCGTCACGCTACGACATCGCGCGCTTCGGCGCCGAGGCTCCGCGCTTCAGCCCGCGTCAGGCTGATCTGCTGTGGGTGGTCGGCACCATCAGCCAGAAGCAGGCGCCCGTGCTGCGCCGCATCTACGACCAGATGACCGACCCCAAGTGGGTGATCGCCTTCGGCACCTGCGCATCCTGCGGCGGCTTTTACGACAACTACACGACGGTGCCCGGCTGCGACAAGCTGATCCCCGTCGACATCTACATCCCCGGCTGCCCGCCGCGCCCCGAGGCTGTGTTCGACGGGCTGATGCTGCTGCAGGAGAAGATCTCGAACGGCAATCGTGAGCCCGCCATCGTGCCGCCGCGAGAGCTTCCGGGGCTGACCCAGCTGCGCAAGAAGGAGGGCGTCACCCCATGAGTAAGCGCGTCATCGAGCGGCTCAGGGCCCACGTCGGCGATCGCATCCTCGAGACGAGCGACTTTCGCGGCGACGACGCGGCGGTGGTGGCTCCCGAGTCTTGGGTCGAGGTGGCCACGTTCCTCAAGCACGACGCCGACTGCGCGATGAACCATTTCATCGATCTGACGGCCGTCGATTACCCGGAGCGCGAGCCTGAGCAGCCGCGCTTCGAGGTGCTCGTCAGCGTTCGCTCGCACGCGACGAACGCCCGCGTGCGCATCAAGACGCGCCTCGCCGACGGAAAGTCGCTGCCGACGCTGACGGGTGTGTGGGCTGGAGCCGATTGGGCCGAGCGTGAAGTCTTCGACATGTTCGGCATCTCCTTCGCCGGGCACCCCGACCAGCGGCGCATCTTGCTGTACGAAGAGTTCGTCGGGTACCCCCTGTGCAAGGACTACCCCATCGAGAAGACCCAGCCCCTGATCCCGTACCGCAAGGTCGAGGGCCTCACCAAGCTGCCGCCCTTCGGGCAGGACGAGGGCCAGCCGTGGTCGCGCATCCATTGGGCCGAGCGCTTGCGCGGCGGCGACCGCCAAGTGTCGCCGGCGATCGCGGTGCAGCAGGGGCAAAAGCGCGCGCTCAGTGACTCGAGCGCAGTCGAAGTTTCACCGGACGCCGAGGAATAAGCGATGGAGCCCATCGAAGACGAGCTTTCGGAAGAGGGCGCGCTCGAGCTTCCCAGTGAGCCGATGCGCCTCAACATGGGACCCTCCCACCCGGCGATGCACGGCACCATCCGCATGGTGCTCGATCTCGACGGCGAGACGGTCCAGGGTCTCGACATCCAGCCCGGGTATCTGCATCGCGGCTTCGAGAAGAGCTGTGAGCGCGGCACGTGGCAGCAGGTGTTCCCCTACGCAGACCGCCTCAACTACGTCTCGCCGATGCTCAACAACGTCGGCTACGCGGCGGCGGTCGAGAAGTTTCTCGGCATCAAGGTGCCCGAGCGCTGCGAGTACTACCGCGTGATCCTCGGCGAGTTGGCGCGCATCTGCGATCACCTCACCTGCAATGGCGCCGGGGCCATGGAGCTCGGTGCTTTCACGCCGTTTCTGTGGATGCTGAAGCTGCGCGATTTCATCTGGGACATCCTCGAAGAGGAGACCGGCGCGCGCATGACCCACAGCTTCGCGCGCATCGGCGGCATGGCCAAGCCCCCCACGGAAAACCTGGCGCGGAACATCCGCGACCTCGTGCCCACCTTCGAGAAGACGCTCGCCGAGTGCGAGGCGACGGTGCTGCGTAACCGCATCTTCCTCGATCGTATGGAGGGCATCGGCGTGCTCACGAAGGAGCGCGCGCTCGACCTGGGCGTCACCGGCCCCGTGCTGCGCTCGACCGGCATCGACTACGACGTGCGCAAGGCGCACCCCTACAGCGTCTACGACAGGTTCGACTTCGAGGTTCCGGTCGGCCACGACGGCGACAACTATGATCGCTTCCTCGTGCGCATGGAGGAGATGCGCCAGTCGATGCGCATCATCACCCAGGCCGTCGCGCAGATGCCCAAGGACGGTCCGGTCAGCGTCGACGACGTGCGCGTGATGCTGCCCGAAAAGCCCGAGGTCTACTCCACGATCGAGGGCACGATCGCCCACTTCAAGCTCGTGATGGAGGGCCTCAAGGTCCCTGCCGGCGAGGTCTATAGCTACAGCGAGGCCGGCAACGGTGAGCTCGGCTTCTTTCTCGTGTCCGACGGAAGCGGCACGCCCTACCGCGTGCGCTGCCGTCCTCCCTGTTGGTTCAACCTCAACGCGGCCCACGAGATGCTGCGTGGGTACATGATCGCCGACATCATCCCCACCTTCGGCTCGATCAACATGATCGGCGGCGAGTGCGATCGCTGATCGCCCAGTAGGTACCTGATGCCCACCTTCAAGTTGGATGGCCAAGAGATTCCTTTCGAGCCGGGTGACACGATCATCCGAGCGGCATGGCGCCAAGGAATCGAGATTCCGCACTATTGCTGGCACCCCGGACTCAGCATCGCGGCCAACTGCCGCATGTGCCTGGTCGAGGTGAAGAGCGACCGACCCGGCCCGATGATGCCGATCGTGCAGTGGGACGCGGGCAAGCAGCAATACATCCCCGCGACCAAGCCGAAGCTCGTGCCCGGCTGCCAGACGCAGGCCGTCGAGGGGCAAGAGGTGTTCGCGCGCTCTGCCGAGGTGAAGCAGGCGCAGGGCGCGGTGCAGGAGTTTCTGCTGCTCAACCACCCGGTCGATTGCCCGATCTGCGATCAGGCGGGCGAGTGCAAGCTGCAGGACTACTACGAAGAGCACCAGCATCGACTCAAGCGCAAGCGCACCGAGCCGGTGCACAAGGTCAAGGCCGAGCGCTTCGGGCCGACCATCGTGTACGACGGCGAGCGCTGCGTGATGTGCACGCGCTGCGTGCGCTTTTGTGAAGAGGTCGTGGGCGATCCCGTCCTCGACATGCGCGAGCGCGGCAACAAGAACGAGATCGCCGTGTCCCCGGGGCGCGAGCTCGACCACAAGTACACGCTCATGACCGAGCACGTGTGTCCGGTGGGCGCGCTGACGAGCAGCGATTTTCGCTTCAAGGCCCGCGTCTGGTTCTTGAAGAACCAACCGAGCGTCTGCTCGGGATGTGCCACCGGTTGCAACATGCTGGTCGACTACGACCCGCGGCACAATCAGGTCTATCGTCTGCGTCCGCGCGACAATGCCGGGGTCAACCAGTTCTGGATGTGCGACGACGGCATGCTCAGCTATCGGCGCTTCCACGAGGGACGGCTCTTGCTCGGACGCGTTCGCACGCGGGACAGGCTCGTCGATTGTGATGTCGACGACGCGGTCGCGGCGGCAGCCAAGGCGCTTTCGGGCGTGGACGGCGCTCGGGTTGCGGTGGTGCTCAGCGCCCAGCACTCGAACGAAGACAATCTCGCACTCGTCAAGCTCGGCAAGGCCTTGGGCGCGAGTCGCAGCTACTTGACGGCGCTTTCTGGCTGGGAGGGTGACACCATCCTGCGTCACGCCGACAACAACCCGAATCGCGCAGGCGCCGAGCTCGTGGCAGGCGGGGCGCTCTCACCCCTCAGCAATCTCGTGCCCGACGTCGAGGCTGGTCTCATCGACACCATCCTCGCGCTCGGCGCCGACAGCGCGCAGGACGCAGCGCAGCTCTCGGCGCTCGGCAGGGTGAGGCTGGTCTCGTTTGCCACCCACGACGGGCCGCTGCCGTCGCTGGCTGAGGTGGTGGTGCCCGTGGCCGTTCACGTCGAAACCCATGGCACGTTCGTCAACGCCAAGGGCGTCGCGCAGCAGTTCAAGCGCGCCGTGTTCCCGCCCGATGGCGTGAAGCCCGCCTGGGAAGCCATCGCCGCCCTGGCCACGGCTCTCGGCAAGGATCTGTCCCTGAAGTCGCTGTCCGAAGTGCGCGCGGCGCTGCCCGCGCCCAAGCCCCGTGCGCAGGAGGCGCAGGTCTGATGGACGCCGTCGCCTGGATTTCCACGCTGCTGAAGATCGTCTTCATCTTGATCATCATCCTGTCGTTCGCGCCCGTGCTCATCTGGGCCGAGCGACGGCAGAGTGCGATGATTCAAGATCGCATCGGCCCGCATCGCGCCGGGATCAAGCTGTTCGGCAAGGAGATCCGCCTCATCGGCCTCCTGCATCCGCTGGCAGACGCGCTCAAGTTCATGTGGAAGGAAGACTTCATCCCGCCCAAGGCGGACAAGCTCCTGCACGCTCTGGGCCCCATCGTCTCGTTGATCCCGGCCATCAGCGTGTTCGCCGTGATCCCCTTTGGCGGCTATCTGGCCATCGATCACGCCATGGACGTGGTCCCGGTAGGCCAGTACGTCACCGAGGCCTTTGGCACCGATCTGATTTCGCTGCAGGTCGCCAACATCAACGTGGGCATCCTGTACGTGTTCGCCATCGCCGGCACGGGCGTGGTGGGTGCGGCCATCGCGGGGTACTCGTCCGACAGCAAGTACGCGCTGCTAGGCGGCGTGCGCGCGGCGGGCCAGATGGTGAGCTACGAGGTCACCCTGGGCCTCGCCCTCGTGGGCTGTTTCATGGTCTACGACTCGCTGCTGCTGCAGGACATGGTCACGTGGCAGCGTCAGAACTACTGGGGCGTGCTGGTGCAGCCGCTCGCGTTCTTCCTCTTCTTTACGGCGGCGATCGCCGAGTCGAAGCGCATCCCGTTCGACGTGCCGGAGGGCGAGAGCGAGCTTGCCGCAGGCTACGTCACCGAATACTCGGGCATGAAGTTCG
>CAYNOM010000259.1:7711-8157 GCA_964398415.1 uncultured Polyangiales bacterium
CATGGGCGAGTTCGTCGAGGTGATCACGAGCTCGGCGCTGATCATCGTGCTCTTCCTGGGCGGCTACGACCTGCCGTTCCTCGAGGACTGGGGTCTTGATTTCTTCGGCTACGTGGTGGCCATCCCGCACGCGGCCGTGGTCGCGGTTCAGGTGCTGGTGTTCGTGCTCAAGCTCGTCATCATCATCTGGCTCCAGCTCATGATTCGCTGGTCGCTGCCGCGCTTTCGCTACGATCAGATCATGCAACTGTGCTGGAAGCTCCTGCTTCCGCTTTCGCTCGCCAACATTCTCGTCACCGGCATCGTGATCCTGGTGCTCAATCAGTGAGCGCATCGCCGAGGTGTCCCATGGGTAAACTCGTCTCCAAGCCGCCGCGCACCATCGCCGAACAAGCCTACGTGCCTGAGATCGTCAAGGGTCTCAGCGTCACGATGCGGCACTTCTT
>CAYNOM010000260.1:0-8152 GCA_964398415.1 uncultured Polyangiales bacterium
AGGCGTAAGATACGCGCGCCGTTGAGCTGCGTCAGCATGGCCACCCACAGCGAAAAGGCGCGAAAGTCGAGCGGCTCGGTGAGCGTCACCACCACGCTCTCTACGTGCGTGTGCTCTTCCCCGTGCCCGTGCCCGTGCCCGTGCCCGTCACGCAGCACGCGTCGTGTGTCGAGGTGACCCAGCCCCACGAAGAGCCCGGGATCGAGCTCGCCGTGACTCGTCTCATGAACCTCGGCGTGGGGCGCGAGCTGCCGCAGCCGTGCCCTGAGCGCGTGGATGGAGTCGCGAGAGGCGAGGTCGATCTTCGTGATCACGAGGCGATCGGCGATCGCGACCTGCTTGCGGCTCTCCGGGTAGCGCTCGAGGCTGTCTAGGCCCACGAGCGCATCGACCGTCGCGAGCACCCCATCGATGTACAGCCGCTCCGACAGCGTGGGGTGGGACAGCAACGTGGCGAGAATGGGTGCGGGATCGGCGAGGCCCGTGGTCTCGATGACGACGCGCTCGAAGCGCGGAATCTTGCCCGCGTCGCGCTGATCGAGGAGCTCCGAGAGCTGCTCGACCAAGTCACCGCGCAGGGTGCAACACATGCAGCCGCCCTCGAGCAACACGAGCTGCTCTTCGCTATGGCGCAGGAGCATGTGGTCGAGGCCGACTTCGCCGAGCTCGTTGACCAAGACCGCGGTGCGCGCGAGCTGGCGGCTTTTCAGCAGCTTCGCGAGGAGCGTGGTCTTGCCGCTGCCCAGAAACCCCGTGAGCACGTTGATGGGCACGGGAGCGGGGGCGGGCGATGGCATGGGGCCAAGGTTACAGCTCCCCTTTCGACCTGTCTCGCGTAACCTAGTTCCCGTCCGGAATCGCGCAGACGCGGCTTTCGTCCTCGGCACAAACCTGCGAAATACGCCGAGTACGCCGAGTATTCCTCGGTTTGTGCCTGCGGGCGCGCTCGCGTCTGCATCGATTCGGGACGGGAACGGGCATTCCTGGATGAGAACTAGCTAGGCTAGGGCGCGCCTCGCGCGAGCTCGAGGGACGGAGGCAGTCACGTGCGCGTCGTGATCATCGGCAACGGGGTATCGGGCATGGAGGCGGCCCTGGCCCTCAGGAAGCGCGAGCCCACCCTCGAGCTCACGATCGTGTCCGAGGAGTCCGAGCACTTCTTCTCGCGCACCGCATTGATGTGGGTGCTCTCGGGCCAGCTCAGCCTGCGCGACATCGAGCCGCTCGAGCGGGATGCGTATGCGCGGCTCGGCATTCGCAGGCTACGTGCGCGTGCCCGCGCCGTCGACGTCGTCGGCAAGGTCGTGCGGCTGTGCGGCGATCTGCCCGAGCTGCCCTACGATCGGCTGCTCATCGCCTGTGGCTCTTCGCCGCGTCCTGCACCATGGCAAGGGGGCGCGCTGCGCGGCGTGGGGCACTTCGTCACGCTGCAAGATCTCGAGTGGCTCGAGCGCGAGCTGTACGGCTCGGTGCGTGAGCGCCCGCCAGGCGCGGATGCCCATCTCGCGTCGACCTCGCCCGATTCGCCCTATCGCGTGCGCGAGAGCGCAGCCGAGAAGCGCGGGAGGCCTGCGACGCAGCCCGCGGTCGTGGGCGGCGGCTTGATCGGGATCGAGGCCGTCGAAGTGATGGTCGCCATGAACAAGCGTCCACGCTTCTTCGTGCGCGAAGAGTGGTTTTGGCCGATCGCGCTCGACCGGAAGGAGGCGCGCTTCATCACCGATCGCATGCGTTCGCATGGCGTCGACGTGCTCCTCGAGCACGACATCGAGCGGTTCAGCGCCGACGCCGCAGGAAACCTCGAGGCCATTTGCACCCAAGCGGGCCGACACGACGCGGACGTGTGCGTCGTCGCCATCGGCGTCGTGCCCAACACCGCTTGGCTCGAGGGCTCGGACATCGAAAGGAGCGCCGACGGAGGCATCGTCGTCGACGCGGCGCTTCGCACCAGCGCACCCGACGTTTTCGCGGCGGGCGACTGCGCCGCAGTGCGTTGGTTTGACGGGCGAGTGCGGCCCGAGCAGCTGTGGTACACGTCGCGCGACCAGGGACGCATGGTGGCGCGCAGCATGCTTGGTGACGACGTGCGTTACGCCCGCGGCACGCTCTACAACTCAGCCAAGCTGATGGACATCGAGTACACGACGGTGGGGCTCGTGAACACGCGCCAGCCGGACGAGCGCGAGTGGTTTTTCGCGGAGACGGGCCGCGTGAGCAGCACCACGCGCATCGTGGTCCAAGGCGAGCGTGTGATCGGGTTCAACCTGCTCGGCAGGCGCTGGGACCACAGCGTGCTCGTACGCTTCATCGAGGAGCGGCGCAGCTTGCCATGGGTGCTCGCGCATCTGCATCAGGCGAGCTTCGACACGGAGCTCGTGCCGAAGCTGATCATCCCGCCTGCGGCCCGCAGCCTCGCCCCTCAACCTTCCTCTGGAGCTTGATCCATGGATTTCCAAGGTCAGAACGGCCTGCTCTCTACCTACCGCGAGGCCTACCGAAGCCGCGGCGCGCTATCTATCGTCGTGTCGCTCGGCCTGACGGGCTTCTACCTCGCCCTCTACTTCACCGAGGCGTTCACGCCGCTCGCCCAGGCGCTCGGGCTCGGCGACAAGTGGTTTCTCTACGGGCTTCTCTACAGCGTCGCCATGGTCGGTGGTGCCGTCTACTACCTCAAGCGTCACGGCAACAGCCGCTACAACCGCATCCGCATCGCCGTCAACGTGGCCGTGCAGATCGTGCTCGGCTTCTCCTTGCCCTTCGTGATGCGGATGTTCGGCGAGAAAGACTACTACTTCGGCTACCTCTGGCCCCTCAAGATCGACGCGCTCTACCCAGACAGCATGGAGCAGTATCCACTCTACATCTTACTCTACAGCGCCCTTGCGTCGCTCGTGCTCACACCCGTGCTCGCCATCGTTTACGGCAAGCGCTGGTATTGCTCGTGGGTGTGCGGTTGCGGAGGGCTTGCGAATACCTTCGGCGATCCGTGGCGTCATCTCACGAGCAAGTCGACGCGCGCATGGCGCTTCGAGATGGTCACGGTGCACGCGACCATGTTCCTCGCCTTGACCACCACCGCGATCGTGGCTGCAGACTTTCTCTTGGGTGCCCGTCACCCGACGTTTCACGCCTTCGCCGGGGAGCTGCGACAGGGCTACGGCTTCGTCGTGGGCGCGATGCTTTCGGGCGTCTTTGGTGTGGGCCTCTATCCCCTGCTCGGGCCGCGCGTGTGGTGCAGAAATTTCTGCCCCATGGCCGCCATGCTGGGCATGCTGCAGAAGGTCGGGCGCTTTCGCATCCGGGTCAAGCCCGACATGTGCATCTCCTGCGGCAATTGCAGCACCTATTGCGAGATGGGCATCGACGTGCGCTCCTACGCCCAGAGCAACGAGAGCTTCACGCGCGCGGCCTGCGTCGGCTGCGGCATGTGCGCCCACGTCTGTCCACGCGGCGTGCTCAAGCTCGAGAGCGCCTTCACGCGCAGCGAAGACAAGCAGAAGCAGCGCCTGCGCGTGATCAACTTCTGAGGCACGAGGGCACGCCGCGCTAGCGCAGCACAAGGCGCTTGAGCACCCGCCTCAGATCGAAGGGCGTGTCGACGCGCAGGGTGGCGCGACTCAGACCCGTACCGACGCGCACCGTGATGGCCGAGCTAGGCAGCGCGCCGAACATGTCCTCATCGGTGCGGTCGTCGCCCGCGCACAGAATGGCGGTGTCGGCCGCGAGGGTCTCGACGACACGCGCAGCCACGAGACCCTTGTGCACGCCCTTCAGGCGCACCTCGAGCACCTTGTGACCTTCGAGGATCTCGGCGTTCGGGCCCATGGCGTCGCGCAGCTCCGCGCGCAGGGAGCGCACCCGTGTTTCGGCCAGGTGCGGATCGGCCCCACGGTAGTGAAACGCGAAGGATGCAGCCTTGCGCTCGACCAGCGTACCGGGCGTGCGCGTCGCGTGGCGTTGTGCGATCTCGAGGAGTTGGTCGAGGAAGGAGGGGACGTCGGGCGTGACTTGCGTCCACATCCCGTCGGGGGTCCGCGACCAAAAACCGTGCTCGACGTGCAGAAAGATCGGCAGGCTTCCGAGCCACGGCTCGAGAGAGGCGCGCGAGCGTCCCGACACCACGTGCACCTCCATACCCGGCGCCGAAGCCAGCTCCCCCAGCAGCTCGAGCAAGGGCTGATCGGGGCTCGCCAGATCGGGAAGGGGAGCGATGGGGACGAGCGTACCGTCGTAGTCGAGCATGAGGCAGCGGCGCTCTGCCCTGCGCATGAGCTCGATGGCGCCATCGATGGCGAAGGGCAGCGAGGCTTGGGCCACGGGTGCAGGCTCGCTTCGCACGAGATCGTCCACGAAGCTTTTCGCCCAGGCTTTCACCGAGCCTGCTTCGACGGATGCGCGCAGCTTCTGCATGCGCACCTCCTGCTCGAGCGGGGACATGAACATGGCGCGGCGGATGGCTGACGCAGTGGCGCCGATGTCGTAGGGATTGACGAGGACGGCGGCGCTGAGCTCGGCGGCGGCGCCCGCGAACTCGCTCAGCACGAGCACACCATCTCCGCTCGTGCGCGACGCGACGTACTCCTTGGCGACGAGGTTCATGCCGTCTCTCAGGGGGGTCACCACCATGACGTCGGCGGCGCGATAGAGCGCGAGAAGATCGTCTGCGCTCACGCTGCGATAAAGGAGCTGCACGGGGCTTCCCGTGGGTGATCCATGCTGCGAGTTGATGCGTCCCACGAGCTCGTTCACGTTGCGTCTGAGCTCGCTGTAGGCGTCGACTTTCTCGCGCGTGGGCACCGCGAGCTGGATGAAGTGCACCTTGCTGCGTAGCGCGGGCTCGCGCTCGAGCAGGCGATCGACGGCGAGCAGACGCCGGGGCACGCCCTTCGTGTAGTCGAGGCGATCGACGCCGAGCAGCGTCTTCTTGTTGCCCGTCGCCGTGCGCAGCTGCTGTACGAGCGCGTCCACGTGCGGCGAGCTGCGGTTGAAGGTGCCCGGGTCGATGCCGATCGGGTACACGCCGATGTGCACGTTGCGGTCTTCCCAAGTCAGAGAGTCGACTCCGAGATCGAGCCCGAGCACTTTGGCGGCCGAGTGGATGAAGTTGTGGCGGTAGCCCTGGGTGTGAAAGCCGATCAGATCGGCGCCCAAGAGCCCAGCCAGGATTTCCTCGCGGAACGGCAGGATGCGAAACACATCCGACGAGGGCCAGGGCACGTGCAAGAAGAAGCCAACGCGCACGCCGGGCACGCGCTTGCGCAGGTAACCCGGGACGAGCGCGAGGTGATAGTCGTGCACCCAGACCACGTCTCCTGGGCGCAGCTCGTCGGCGATGGCGTCGGCGAAGCGCTGGTTGACGGTCTTGTAGGCACGCCACTCGTTGGCGGCCTCCAACTTCACCTTGTCGAGCAAGTAGTGAAAGAGGGGCCACAACACGCCGTTCGAGAAGCCGTCGTAGTAAAGCGAGATCTCACTCGGAGATAGCTGGATCTCCACGAGGCGTCGCTCGCGCAGCTCTTCGGTGATGCGCCTCTTCGTGTCCTCGGGCAGGCGTGAGGTGTCGCCGAAAAAGCCGAGCCAGCGTCCGTTGCCCTCTGCGTGGACTTCGCGCACCGCCGTGGCCAGGCCGCCTGACGACGGTGTGAGGGTGAGCCCCTCCGGGCTTGCGCTCAAGGACACGGGCAAGCGATTGGACACCAAAATAACTCGGCCCTCGGACATTCCCATCCTTTCTGTGGAGATCGAATGATTTCGCGCGCGGCTGAGGATAGCGCACTCATGAGGATGGGCACCCCGTGGGCGCTCTCTGCCACGGTCACGCTACCCGGAGGCTTTGGCGCGGGCGTCGAGTGCGGCCCTCACCGCCGACAAGAGGGCGTCGCGAGTGTAGGGCTTATAGAGCACTGCGCCGATGCTCTCGTCGCGTCCTTGGCCGTCGAGCTCGTCACCGCCGTAGCCCGACATCAGGATGACGCTCAACTCTGGGCGAGCTGCGGCGAGCGCTTCTGTCAGGCGAATCCCTCCCATGTGGGGCATGACGACGTCGCTCAGCACGAGATCGATGGCGCCGGGGTGCTCGCCCACGACCTTGAGCGCTTGTAGGCCATCGCCTGCGAGCAATACCTCGTAGCCTGCCTCGTGGAGCATGCGGTGGGTCGTGTCGCGCACCACGTCCTGATCTTCGACGAGCAGCACGGTTTCTTTGCCGTGTGAGGGCTCGGGTCTCTCCGCAGCGGGCTGCTCGGCGGGCTCTGCTGCCTCGCACCTGGGCAGCTCGATGATGACGCGCGTGCCCTCGCCCAGGGCGCTCTCGATGCGAATCCGCCCGCCATGTTGGCCCACGATGCCGTGACACGTGGCAAGGCCCAAGCCCGTGCCATCCGGCTTGGTCGTGAAGAACGGCTCGAAGGCGTGGGCCGCGACGTCGCTCGGCATGCCGCGGCCGTCATCTTGGACCACGAGCTGCGAGCACATCCCCTCGGTGCGTAAGGCGATGTGGATGTGGCCGCCTTCGTCGAGCGCATCGCGCGCGTTCGCCACGAGGTTGATCACGACTTGCTCGAGCTGTCCCTCGTCGCCGCGCACGTGATGACTACCCGTTGCGACGTCGAACGACAGCTCGGCTTGCTCGCCCACGAGGCGGCGCAGCAGGCCCGCGAGGTCCATCACCAGGGCATCGAGGCGGATGACACGGCTCTCGATCGGTTGCTTGCGCGCGAAGGTGAGCAGTTGCTTGACCAAGCGCGAGGCGCGATCGGCGCTCGTCAGGATCAGCCTGGCATGCTCCTGAACGCGCTCCGCTTGCGTTGCCTGCATGAGGCTCAGCTCGGCGGCGCCGACGATGGCCGTGAGCACGTTGTTGAAGTCGTGGGCCACGCCGCCGGCGAGCCTGCCCACGGCCTCGAGGCGCTGGGCGCGGGCGAGCTGGCTTTCGCGGCGTCTGCGCGAGGACACGTCGGCGATAGTGCCCACCATGCGGCTCGGCGTTCCGTCGGCTCCCAGCACGACCCGTCCGTGGCACTCGACCCAGCGCTCGTCGGGTCCGAGCGCCAGACGATGCACGATCTGAAATGCACCTGGTCCTGGGGTGGCCTCCAGCGCCTGCTGGATCGCGTGCTGGACGCTGCCCCGATCCTCGTCGTGGATGCAGCGCGCGAAGGACGCGTAGCTGCCGTCGAACTGGCTTGGCTCGAGGCCGACGAGCGGCGCGACGCGTGAGTCCCAAACGATGACACCCGTGGCGATGTCCCACTCCCAGCTGCCCATGCGTGCGGTGTCGAGCGCCAGCTGAAGTCGCTCCTCACTTTCACGCAGGTGCGAAAGCACGCGACGATGCTCGGTGACGTCCGTGAACGTCGACACCACGCCGGCGAGCGCGCCGTCGTCGCTGCGAAGGGGCTCCGCGTTGGTCTCGATCCAGCGCAGCTCGCCTTGCGGTGTCGCGATGCACATCATCGAGCCGCGCACGGAAGCACCCGTGCGTAGGGCGCGCATGCTCGGATGCTGATCCCCAGGCAGAGGCTCGCCGCGCTCATTCAAGGCGCGCCAGCGGGGGTCGAGCGAGGTGCGGCCCCGCAGCTGATCGGCCGTGAGGCCCAGGATGGCTTCGGCCGCCGCGTTGCTGTCGATGATGCTGCCATCCAGCGCCTGCACCACCACGCCCTCGGACATGCTGGCGATCACCGAGCGGTAGTAGGTGCTGGCTCGCGTCTCCGCGGCCGGCCCCGTGGCCTTACTTCCATCCCCCATGTACGCGTAAAAGAGCGCAGCCGGCCCCCATCGTCAACGCGCCTTTGGGCGGCTTCTGTCGCAGCGCGAGTCATGCGTTCAGTGTTTCTGGCGAGCGTCCCGGCGGAAATCCGCGCTACAAAGAAATGGTGAGCGAGTCGTTCGAGCGCGCGGGGCCGGTGAAGGCGTGGGTGGAGCCCGATCGCTGGGCCTACGCGCGGGCCTTTCCTTTGCGCATGGCGCTATCCACCACGGTGATCGCCGGCTCGGTGGCGCTTGCGCTCGCGGTGCACCCCGCCTTCTGGGTGCTGGCCACGTTGGCCGTGTTCCGGCAGACGATGGCGGAGGCGAGCCTGCGCGAGCTGTTTCGCGAGGGCATGCTCCATCCGGCGCAAGTGCTCGGGGACACACCCGGGCGGCTGGC
>CAYNOM010000261.1:0-5123 GCA_964398415.1 uncultured Polyangiales bacterium
AGGTCTGCAGGATCACGCGTCCCGGACGCTCACCGCGCCCCGCACGTCCCGCGACCTGGGCGAGCAACTGAAAGGTGCGCTCTGCGGCGCGGAAGTCGGGAAAAGACAGGCTCTGATCCGCGAGCAAGACCCCGACCAGCGTGACACCGGGAAGATCGTGCCCCTTGGTGACCATCTGCGTGCCGACCAGGATGTCGAGCTCACGTTGGCGCATGCGATCGAGCACCTGTTCGACACCGCGGCCAGCGGCGGTGTCGCGATCGAGGCGCCCGATGCGCGCTCCGGGCAAGCTCTCTTCGAGGGCATGCTCCACGCGCTCGGTGCCGATGCCCACGCGCTCGAGGGCGCGCGCGCCGCAGCTCGGACACGCCTCGGTGATCGGCATCGCGAAGTCGCAGTAGTGGCAGCGCAGGGCACCGGCCCGTCGATGCTCGGTGAGCGTCACGCTGCAGGCGGGGCAGCGCAGGGCCTCGGCGCACGCGGCGCAGCGCAGGCTGGGCGCAAACCCGCGCCGGTTGAGAAACAAGATCGCCTGATCGCCCGCAGCCACGCAGCGCTCGAGCGCACGAAACAGGGGCGCTGTGATCAGCGGATGGCCCGTCGGCCCCGCCCCCGGATTGCGCGCGAGCTCGACCACCTCGACCTCGGGCATGAGCTGCTTTTTCGCGCGCTCTCGGAGCTCGAGCTTGTGCACGCGCCCCTGCTCGGCGAGGTGATACGTCTCGATGGAGGGCGTGGCACTGCCGAGCACGCACAGCGCCTTTCCCATGTGCGCCCTGAGCATCGCCATGTCGCGCCCATGGTAGCGAAAGCCCTCCTCCTGCTTGAACGACGGGTCGTGCTCTTCGTCGACGATGATCACGCCGAGCTGCGGCACCGGGGCGAACAGCGCCGAGCGCGCGCCGATGGCCAGGCGCACCTCACCACGCCGCAGGGCACGCCACGAGGCATGCCGCTCGCGGTCTGAAAGACCGCTGTGCAACACGGCGATGGCCTCACCGAAGCGCGCACGAAAGCGCGCCACGAGCTGGGGAGTGAGGGCTATCTCCGGCACCAGCACGAGCGCCCCCTGTTGCCGTGCGAGGGCGCGGTCGACGAGCTGCAGGTAGACCTCGGTCTTGCCCGAGCCGGTCACGCCGTGCAGCAGAAACGCCCCACCCTGCCCGGTCTCGAGCGCGGCGACGAGGCGCTCGATGGCGAGTCGTTGCTCGTCGGTGGCTTGAAATGGAGCCTCCCGAGGCAGCGCCACGGCAAAGAAAGGATCGGCCGCCACCTCGACCTCGGTGTACGCGAGCACGCCCTTTTCACTCAGCGCGCGCACGAGACTGCGCGCGTTTTTCACGAGGCGCGACAGCTCGGAGAGCAGCATCTCCCCGCGCTCTTCGACCAGCGCCACGAGCTCGCGCTGACGCACTCCGATGCGCGCCGGCAGCGCCGCGCCAGGCACACGCGTCACACACCAGGTGAGCTGCGTCGGGAGCTTTCGCCCCTTGAGCTCGGCCTCGTCGTCGACGAAGCCCTGCTCCTTGAGCCCGCGCATGGCCTCCTTGGGGAGCGCGGGCGCGGCGAGCTTCAGCACCTCTCCGAGCGGATGCAGGTAGTAGTCTGCGGCGCGCTGCAAGAACGCGAACAACTCGTCGGTGAAGACGGGCTCGCTCTCGAAGGTGCCTGCCACGTTCAGCACACGCTTGACGCCTTCGAGCGGCGTGTCGTGAAGGCGCAGCACGAAGCCCGGCAACTTCTGTCCGGAGAAAGGCACCGCCACGCGCATGCCGACCTCGAGGGCGAGCTCGGGTGGCACGCGATAGGTGAACGCGCGCCGCAGGGGCACGGGCAAGGCGATGTCTGCAAAGCCGCTCACGGGCGCTCCATGGGCGCGTGCCGCGTGCGCTCGCGCGCTGCACGAAGCGCGGTGGAACCGTAAGCCTCGCGCAGCTCGTCTGCGGCCTCTCGGCGCGTGAGGTGAAGCGAGCGCCACCAGCTGGCGCGCGACAAGACGGCGTCGAGCAGCGAAACCAAGACGAGCACGAGCCCGGCGCGCGAGGCGAAGGCCCACAGCAGCTCGGCGAAGGAGTGGGGCTCGACGCGCAGCGCCGCATGGAGCAGCGTCCCGAGCACCACCGCGAGAGCCACGATGCCGAGCGCGGTCGAGAGCAACGAGGTGCGCCAGAGCTTGCCGAAGGCGCGCCGCGGACGTCGCCGCCACAGCGAGAACACGAAGCCCTGGGCCGTCGCTTGCGTGAGCAGCATGAAAAAGGCCATCGCGATGAGTAAGACGCCCACACCGAGCGCGAGCTTCGTCACGGGCCCGTGCAGCGGCTCGGCGAGGGGTGCGCGCTCGGGATGGGCCGCGGCCTCGAGAGCCGTACGCAGCATGCCCTGACAGCGGGTCGCGAGCTCCTCTGCGAGCGCAAACAGCAGCACCGCGGCCACACACCACACGCTCGCCCGCGGCACGAGCTCGGCGCGCGGCAGGTGACGTGCGGCGCGTGCATCCGCGATGCGCGCCTCACTCGGGGGCTCGGTGCGTGCCTGGGTCATGGCGTTGGCGCCGAGTGTAGCCTACGCCAGCTGCGCCATGCTTCACCTGTCCGCCCGCTCCACCTTCAACAGCCACGAGAACGCCCTGACTCGCGCGGTGCTCGCGGCGCGTCGCGCCGGACGCAAGCTCCTCGATCTGACCGAAAGCAATCCCACGACCGTGGGCTTCGCGTGGAATGCCGACGAGCTTTGGCACACGCTCGAGCACGCCGAAGCCGTGCACTACGCTCCCGAGCCCTTCGGCCTGCGCGAGGCGCGTGCGAGCGTGGCACGACAGCTGCGCGCGCAGGGGTTCGAGGTGCCCGTCGAGCAGATCATGCTCACGGCCAGCACCAGCGAAGCCTACGGCTACCTGTTCAAGCTGCTGTGCGATCCAGACGACGTCGTGCTCGTGCCAACCCCCAGCTATCCGCTGCTCGACGTGGTGTCGAAGCTCGAGGGCGTGCACCTTCAGCCCTATCGCCTCCTGTACGATGGCGAGTGGCACCTCGATCCCAGCGTGCTCGCGCTGGCGAGGGAAAGCAACGCGCGCGCCATCGTCACGGTGCACCCCAACAACCCAACCGGCTCGTTCTTGAAGGCGAGCGAGCTTTCGCGGTTGGCCGAGTGCGGCCTGCCGATCTTGAGCGACGAGGTGTTTGCCGAGTATCCGCTCACGCACGATCCGCGGCGTGTGAAGAGCGCGCTCGAGACCCAGGACGTGCCCGTGTTTCGCCTGAGCGGGCTCAGTAAGTCGCTCGCGCTGCCGCAGCTCAAGCTGGCCTACACCGCGTTCACAGGCCCGCCCGACTTCGTCGAAGCGGCCCGCGTGCGGCTCGAGCACATCGCGGACACCTACCTCTCGCCCTCGACACCCGTGCAGCTCGCCCTCGGCGCGCTGCTCGCCCACGGGCCGCGCGTGCGGCGCGCCCTGTCCCAGCGCTGCCAGCACAACCTGCGAACCCTCGAGGCCTGCATGGGCACGTCGAGCCCGCTCACGCTGCTCGGCGTCGAAGGCGGCTTCTACGCCATCGTGCGCTTGCCCGAGGTGCTCGACGAGGAGCAGTGGGTGCTGACTCTGCTCTCGGAGGACTCTGTGATCACCCAACCAGGCTACTTCTACGACTTGGCACCGGGTGCGCACGTGGTGCTGAGCTTGATCACGCCCGAGGACACGTTTCGGGCCGGCGTCGAGCGCCTGTGCACGCGAGCCCTTCTGCTGACTGCGTGAGTGGGACGCCGCAGCCTGCGAGCGGGTCTCACTCACCCACGAGGTGCAGGTGCAGCTTGCGCGTGTGCGGACGGTTTCGATGCTCGTAGACGTACACGCCCTGCCACGTGCCGAGCGCGAGGCGTCCCGCGTGGAGCGGAATGCCGAGTGAGGTTTGGGTGAGCGCGGCACGCACGTGCGCCGGCATGTCGTCGGGCCCCTCTTCGGTGTGCCGAAACAGCGGCTCGCCCTCGGGCACGAGCCGCGCGAAGAAGCGCTCGAGGTCGCGTTGCACCTCGGGGTCGGCATTCTCTTGGATCACGAGGCTGGCGGACGTGTGGGCGATGAAGACGGTGAGGAGCCCTTCGCGTAGAGCGCTCTCGCGCACGAAGGATCGCAGCGCTTCGGTGACGTCATACAGGCCCTTGCCGCGGGTGTGGGCTTCGAACGTGTGGTGCGCTTGGCGCATGGGCTCGGCACTGTAGCAGCCTGGACGGTGATCGCTCGTGGCGGCTCAGCGCGGCGCGAGCTCCGGCGCGGCCACAAGCTCGGTCACGATGCGTCCGTCGACGAGCTCGATGGTGCGATCGCAGCGCTGCGACAAGCGTGGATCGTGGGTGACGAGGAGGAACGTCGTGCCGTGCTCGACGTTGAAGCGGCGCATGAGCGCGAACACCTCGTCCGCCGTGTGAGTGTCGAGGTTGCCCGTGGGCTCGTCTGCGAGCACGAGACGCGGACGGTGGGCGAGCGCGCGCGCGATGGCCACACGCTGCTGCTGACCGCCCGAGAGCTGCGTAGGCTTGCGATCGAGCAGCTCGCCGAGCCCCACGGCTTCAAGCGCCTCGACGGATCGCACCACGTCCTCACGCCGAGGACGCGTGCGGACCGCAAAGGCCGGGAGCAGCACGTTCTCGAGCGCGGAGAAGGCGGGCAACAGGTGATGGAACTGGAACACGAAGCCGAGGGTGACCCCGCGAAAGCGCGTGATCTGGCGCTCGTCGAGCGAGGTGGTGTCGACGCCATCGATCACGATCTCGCCCGCCGTGGGCCGGTCGAGCAGGCCGAGCAGATTGAGCAGCGTGCTCTTGCCCGAGCCCGACGGACCGACGAGCGCGGCGAACTCTCCCTCGCGCACGGAAAAGCTCACACCGTGCAGCACCTGGGTGCGCACGCTTGCGCTCTCGTAGACCTTCGTGACCCCGTGCGCACTGAGCACCGTCTCAGACATGGCGGATGGCCTCCGCAGGATCGAGACGCGAGGCGCGCCGCGCCGGCAGCGCCGATGCCGCGATGCCGACCACGGACGAAAGCACGAACGCTTGAATCAAAAGCGCAGCGTCGACCTTCATCGGCAAGAGCGATCTCAGTGTCTGGCGCTTCGACCCACCGGGTT